>NZ_AP022548.1:0-106439 GCF_015139575.1 Klebsiella michiganensis
TTGGTTGCTCTGGGCGGGAAAAGACAGTCTGTATCTAACATAATCAATTCTATGCTTTGTCCCACACTATGTCAAAAATCCTGCTAATCAAAAAAGAGATCTCACGTTAAAAATTTGTACCCTTCTTTAACTTCCAGTGCCTGCTCCTTTGACTCAAACATCAGTCTTGTTTTCCCGGGAACACCCCATGAAATGTATTCAACATCTATCCACCATTTTCCATATTCTTCATATGGCCCGGATATTACTTTTTTGACAAAGGCGTCTACCAGATTCATTGTTTTTTCCTTTTTGTGTTGAAAATAATTAATGCCAGAGCACAGCGAAAATAATGAATGCGCTGGCTGTGATAATTGCGATTTTCTCCCATATGATATTTTTCTCATGGGGGTTTCTACGGAGATTATTTCTTCGCATTGAGATACCGGTATTCATGTTTTATCTTGGACTTTTGTTTTGTTGTCTGTCTGGCAGGCTGTTCTGCGCCCGTTTGTGACAAGGTTAGCTTATGGGGTTAAATGGTCACGGACATCATGCGGACGGTTCCCTGTCACATGCCATCTGGTTTTTTCATTCAAATTGAGAGATATTGCTAAGTTGAGTCGCTTGCGATAGTGGACTCCTGTTTGTAAGTGAGTGCCATTGTTTATTTCATGAAGAGGATTGATTATGAGCATGCCTCCTGCGATAGCTAATACTTTCTTGTTTGAAATGATGAAGAGTAAATCAAAAGACGTTACACTTGCTGCGATCTATGCATTAGGTGAAGGCCGGTGTCAGGCGGAGAACATTACTCGTGAATTACATAGATTGAGTCAAAGTGATGATATGGAAATAAAAATTGCTGCGATTAAAGCACTTGGTCGAATTTATCGGTAACGGCATAAGTTATCTGTTGTAATGAACAAAAGCCGGCTCATTTGAACCGGCTGTTATGGAGGGAGCTTATCTTAAAATACTTCGGCTACAGGCATGCCTGCAATCTGCTCCCACTCCTTACGCTTTTCCTGAATCAGGCGAGGAAAGTCGACAGGGTAATCATATCCTCGACTTGCCATTGCGTGCATGGTGTTTGATGCTGTTTCTGGATGAGCACACCATGATGGAACAGGAACCATTGGCAGATTGATGTATTTCGTATGAATTTCCAGTTTTTTGTCGTCTGTTACAGTACGAGTGAAATTATGAATGTCAAAACCGATAACATCCATAATGTTGCCTGGATAGATACGGACATACAACATTGTGCCATTTTTAAGGTCAATGCCGAAATAAGCTCCCTGGGTTAAAGATAATCCCTCATACCCCTTCTCTGGAGAGTAGAAGCCTGACTCTTTTATTGTTTGTACAACTTTTCTTATTTTTTCTCTCCTTGTTTTTGCACGTGAGTACATCCATATGCCTGGCGCAAGTAATAAGAACCAACTACCGAAAGTGACAACATAATCTTCGACCTTATTTCCGAAATAACGATCAGAACATAGCATTTCGGTAAAGCCTAATGCGCAGAACAGAAAAAAAGGTATTCCAAGAAAGAAATAAGCTTTTCTTAATACATAATAAAATAGCCACCAGGTTGGAAATCTGTCTGTTGTTTCTTTTTTAGCTTTCATATAATGCCTCCCCTCGTACTATCTATTATTTTAATGCCGATGGGGAGGTTGTGCAATATTTATATTGATATTATCCTTTTATTCCGTCCTTGTCGTCACTTCCTTTTGTATTATCTTTAAGACGATCTGTTTTCATTCCAGGAGTATGTCGGATATTGCGACTTCCTCCAATAAATATTTCTTTAACAGAATTTGCCATGCTGCCAAGCGTGTTGGCTCCATCACGTCCCCCTAGGAAGTTAATAACATGATCAGGTAGGTAGGCCTGAAGGGCAAATATGGCAGCTACAGTGGTTGTACAAATTCTGGCGTATATCAGCAAGAAACCAGCAAGACTGAAAATACCGGTCAGCGAATTGAACTGTACGTTAACCAGGGCAGCGCCAAATAATGCATTCAGTATTGTGCCTACGGCGATGATGGCTACAGAAGCAAAGAAAAAACCAAAGACCATGATGGGCGGCCTTATCATACTATCAATTAAGTATATATAACCGTAGGCTGCCCGACTTCCTCTGTCTTCTGATGTCCCGAGATGTGTTGCAGCCCACAGCGGCCCGGCGGTACATCCTATTAATACGCTGACTATCCAGTTCCCGATGCCTGTCATCCAGAAAATAAACGGAATGAATGGCAGGTAAATTGATAAGGAAAATCCAGCACAGAACATCAGGAACAAAAGAAAATAAACAGGTGGTGCAAGTGCTTCAAACAGCGCGGTAAGCATCGAAGCGGCACCTGTTAGTGAGTTAAAGAATTTTACAAGAATTGAATCTTTGCCACCGGCAACGACAACTCTGGCCGTTGTATATATAGTCCAGATTCCTTCTGCACTTACCATTGTTATATCTCCGATATTTTTCATTTTTATCAGAGGATTAATTTGAGCACTGGTTGTGCCTGTGCCACTTGTTTCCGTTGCAATCCTGTTAGTGAGACTAACAAGGGGGCCCATAATTTCAGACAAGGCAGATTTCGGATCTTGTGCATTTGCCATGCGTTGTTCACTGGATGATACTACTGTGCCCAGCGGTGGCGTATAGGAGGAATTCTGCAGTTGCGTCCTATAGGCACTCATGACCGCACTGAATAAGTCAGTATCACCAACTTCTCCCAGTGATGACATTGAAGTTACAGCTGGAGCTCTGTCAGCCAGCTCTGCCAGACGCTGGTTAGCAGTGGCAAAGGTCTGATACCATGCGCCAAGCGTTACCCACCCGTAGGTTGTGAGATAAGATTTAAGAGCCTCTTTTCTGGATTGCTCTCCGTTATCAGTGGGTAGCGATTTTTGCACAGCACGTTCGTATTCGTCGGCTGCTTTCTGAATTCGTGTCTCGATATCCGGCAGTGTTCCGTTGCCAGAATTTCTTTTTTCCAGAAATGTTGTCACAAACTCACTGGCAGCGTTGTCCATGTCGCTAATCATATTATCCATGGCTGCACGTTGTGCTGAGATAACACCGCTGTACTCGTTTTTACTGAAGGGATTAAAGAATTTTCCAATCGTCGACTGATCTGTTGTTCCGTTTCCTTCTACTGACAGGCTGGCTGTACCACAGATACCGCTGCCATTGGATACCGTGACAGTGTAATTACCACTGGCGGTTTTAGCTGATTCTGTCATCAGTGAAGTCAAGGATTTGGCGGTCTGATTAAAATCATTTAGTCCTGCGTTAACCGCATACTTACATAGTTCCATTTCAAAAATGCCACGCGCAGCTGTTCGTGTGGATGCCTGAACTGGCTGTACAGTCATTGAATAACCATTTGCGATATTATCAGCGGCAACTTGCACCATCACATTGGCGGACCCAACCCCCATTATCGATGCGCCCCATAACATAATGAGCTGAGCGAGACTCCAGCCATTTCCGGTAGGAACGATCATCAGAAAGCCTGCGACGAAACTCAGTATGCCGACAATATCGCGCCCGACGCTGAATACCTGTCCCTGATGCCCCGAACGCACAACATGGCGGATACTAATGAAGATACACCAGACGATAGCAAGTACGGCAATGATATTGTTGAACACCCAGAACATGCTTCCGATCAGGGTGGGGTCGCTGGTTGACAGTGGATTGGTGACCACATCACCGAATATCGTGACCAGCGCCTGGCGGGACAGATCGTCAGGATTGGTGGCGGCAGACACAATATCCTGATAGGTCACTGAAGCCATTGCCGGCAGTGAGGATATAGCAAGGCCTGCACAGAGTGCGCGAAGTAAAATTTTCACAGTAACTCCGGAATAGAATTGCGTATGGGCAAAGGCCACACAGGATTTAATTAAGGGGGATGGCGACATGCCAGTGGTACTGGCATCTGGACGTGATCAGTATTGTTTACTGGTTACGGCAATTAATGTGGCATTGCGCCAGCCATTGCGGTCGTTCAGAAAATCACGGAAAGTCCCCTGCTCGGGTTCGCTGACTTTTCGTTCATGCAACTGCCAGAGGCGGTATGTAACTATCAGAGCTCTGGAAGCACAAAGAGCGACGCCTGACAGAATCAACACAAGAGTGCTGATGGCGCGTACCTGTGTCATCAAAGGTAATGAGGAGGCGGCAAAGAGCATACCGCTGAGGAATAAAGCGATGGCCAGCAGACTCCAGCAGCATAACCGCCATACTGTTCTGCGCCGGCGGAAACGACGATCCAGGTCGTCTACTGACATATGGCTGGCCTGCAGAGCTTCTTCCCACGAGAGGCAGAGTTGCGCCTTTTTATTATTTACCTGACGAAATTTTTCCAGCCTGCTTTTTTGTTGCTTCAGCATATGCTGTACAGAATTCGTTATCAGGCGAGTCTCCATCAGAGGAACAAAAATGTTAATAATCCTCCGGGTGGCTATGCGGGTTATGGATAGTGATTTTTTGACGTTTTTCGTCTGGTCTGAATTTTCCGGTAACTTATTCATTGTTTCAGTCCTGTTCTGACGTCAGCTTTCAACGTGCGTTTGCCTGATTGATTGTTTTCTCAAGGCTACCGAGTTGTTTTTCATAATACTGGCGGGCAGTCAGAGCCAGTTGCTGGCCAGAGATAACATTACCCTGGCGGATCTGTTCTTTCAGATCGTTCAGCTGCCAGTTCATTTGCGCAGTGATTCTTACCAGTTCACGGAGCAGGTTATCCCCCTGCATTTCCTGTAAATCCACCAGGTATGCTGTGTTGGCGTAGCGCCGGCCAGCCTCAAAAGCTTCAAACTCACGGGTACTCATATATCCCCGTGCTTTTGCTTCTGGTGAAGCCACCTGGTCGAAGTAAGCGGCCGCTGAGTCTGACTGCAGTGTTTCAGCCAGTGCTTTACGTGTGCTTTCATTAGGCGTGCTGTCAGCAATCAACGTCAGTTGGGGATTCGACGCAGAATCAATGATGCCGTTGTATTCGTTCTGGAGTCCGACGTAGGTTCGCCCACTCTGGGTATTCACTTCTCCTTTACCCAGAGCACGACCGGCAGAGGGGCGGGAAGTGTTTTTCATGTAAGCAGTCGCTGCATCTATTTGCTTCTGATCCCATGTCAGTGCCGCAGGTGTGTCCGCTGTACCTGCGCCGTGGTAAATCGAGCGTACCTGACTGTCTCCACCTGGTATTTCGCCCACAGAAGGACAAACGGCGGTTCCTCCAAAACGTGCATATTCTGCTTCTGTACAGTAACTGGCGTGTATGGCCGCGCCATCATAAGCTTCCCGCACGGGAGAGTTTGCTGCGCTGGCCAGACGGTCGCGGATGCTACGGTTGCTCACACCGCCACCTTTACTGAGTTTTGAGGCTGCGGATGCTGAGGCACTTTTGCTTTCTGTTGCAATCCCTGATGCGGATTCACTGCAGATGGAGTCTGGCACGGTGAAGCTTTTCCGTGCCTCCTCGAGGCGCTGAGTTTCATTACTGAAAATCATCTGCTGACGTGTCGCCTGTCCGTTCTGGGCAATGACACTTGCCAGCTTTTCAGAGTTCTGATTGATAGCGGTACCCGTGGCTGTCTGGGTACTCAGTATGTCACTCAGCACACCTTTGATGGCCTCCATTCTGGGGACGACCTGCTGTTCAACGGGACGGCTGGCGACGACGGTGACTGAATAAGCATGAGCCTGGTATGCCGTTCCATTCAGGATAGCTATAAGGGCTGCGAGTAATGTTTTTCTTTGCATTTTATTGTCTCCTGCTCGGGGTGGAGCACAAGGTCAGGAAGGCTGTCGTATTTTCTGTCTTCAGGTAGTGGGGCCAGTGGGAAACACTGATATCGCCTGGTGATATAACCTTTCCTGTTCCGGTTATCGATGATGCTGAAAGAACGACGTCTGACGCGCCGTAAGGTGGAAGGGTCAGTATCCATAACAGGCCAGTCACCGGCACTCAGTGCCGGCGTTCCGGGAACGGATGGCCATAACCAGGTATCATCGGACATCAGCGAAGTCAGCGGTGAAGGGAGTATCCACTGGATGACATGCTGAACGTCGAATGGTGCTTCATCCGGGACAGAAACCTGCCATATTGCCGTTGTTATCAGCTCATCTGTGCTGGACGGCAACAACAGCCGCATGCCTGTAACCTTTCCCTGTGTTCTGGCATCCGAGGCGTATATCACTCTGGGATTGGGGGCCGGATGTAACCTGAAGACACGTGACGGCAGAGTGAATGAGAAACTGTCACCTTTTACCTCAAGTTTTTTAAGAAATACCTGCCCTCTGGCAGGTCTCCGGCAGCGTGGGGTGATATGAATTGTACACATCAGAGATTGTATCCCTGTTTTCGGATGAGCTCCGAGGCCAGTTCTTCAATAACATTGTCACTGTTATGTTGGCCCGCCCGGTGCTCAATTAATGACGTTGCAGAACCTCTGGGGAAGTTTTCGGCCAGAATCTTACGTGCCCGAACTGAACCTAACTTATTTGTCAGTGTTTTACGCAGGGCACTGTCTTTTGGCGATGAGTTCAGCGCCCATAGCTCCAGTGGACCGACGGTAAATTTGAGTATTCTCGCAAGCGTGCCACTTTTTACCCTGAATACTCCCAGAACAGGAACACCACTACCATCTGGTGCCGGGCCTTCCGGCATTTTCAGGAAGCGTTTCAGCATAAATTCAGGAACGTTGAAGTTATCCCTCAGTACGGGGATATCTTCGGGTTTGTAGCGCAGTAACCAGAGAGTATTTGCTGACTTAAGAACGCTTTCCGGGTAGTCCCTCAGATACTGCGTACTCAGAACCGTGCGGATAGCAAACTTGCGTTGCTCACGCTCCTGGGTATCCAGATTTTCCCAGATGAAGTCAATGCCCCGGGCGTTATGCAGTTCATCATAAACTTTTGTCTTAACCTCCTGATCAAGTTGGTTAATACGTTTAAGAGCGATTTCATGGTATTCCCGTGGAAGCTGCTTTAACACTTCATCCCTGTATTGTGGCAGGGTGAAGTCACCACCGGCGATCTGACCTGCAAGCAGGTACATGATGCCGGTTTTAAGCCTGCCTGCAGGCGTTTTGTCACCGGCAACATTATTCAGATCGACAGCGATGACCCGGGTTTCCGGGTTGATCATAAACCGGGTATACCCGGATATCATGGGGTAGTCGTTATGTCCCTGCTCGAGCGCGCGGCGGATGTAGTCCAGCAGAAGTTCGTTTGAACCATCACGCTGAACAGTACCGAAAACATCCCTGAGACTGGTATGGCCCAGCATCGAGGACACTTCGGGAAGCTGGGGCATTGCCTGATAATGTGCCCGCTGAGCCGCCATGATATACCCGGCATTGTGGAGCATATCCCGGACTTCGAACCAGGTTGATCTGGCCCACCAGGTTGCATCATGTTTTTCATACAGTCCCGAGTCCTGCAGTGCTGAATCCACCAGTTCTTCC
The DNA here is from genome assembly GCF_015139575.1 of Klebsiella michiganensis. Classification (GTDB taxonomy): domain Bacteria; phylum Pseudomonadota; class Gammaproteobacteria; order Enterobacterales; family Enterobacteriaceae; genus Klebsiella; species Klebsiella michiganensis. The sequence continues at coordinate 7,471 of NZ_AP022548.1, forward strand.
GTTGAGGCGCGATAAAGTCGCGGATTATTTTCACCGTACTCTTTAAAAGCCAGCTCGATAAGCTGGTTGATAATTTGTCGGGTGTCTCCGGGGTTACAGGGTTGACCGGTACCGGTATCGACACAGAGAGCACACAGCACCGATGACATGAAATTCTTTTCCGGCGTAATAGGCTTTTTAGCGCCGTACATCACGTCAAAAAGGTTACGGGTGTATTCCGGATCATTGCTCAGAATAATACCGACAGCTTCGTCTTTTCTTTCCGGAGGAAGACTGTCGCGAATAAGCTGAACCAGTCCCTGAGCACTGTATCCCTTATCGATATAGGCAATGAAGGGCAGGTTTTTCTGAGCAGATGATATCTGTATTTCCGACAATGTATTAATCAGAACTGATTTACCCAGTCCCGGATCGCCTGGTGCGAGTTCTGTATGTTTATTTTGTTGGGATGACGCCAGACCAACCTCAATTGCGGAACCGTCTTCTGTATGTAACATAAGATTCCCTTTACCTCGCCAGACAGAGCCTGCCCTGTTAAGCGGGAAAAGCGAGATGGCATGTGACAACGGGGGATACAGGGGAACCGGGCCGGAGCCTCCGGATGCCGCGAGAATGGTATTCACCCAGGCGCGTCGGGGATCGCCAAATGTTGTCGTGGTGCCACATACGCCCCAGCCTTCAATGGCTGATTTCAGAATGGCCTGGTTTCGTGTGCATATTTCACGTGTTTTTCCCCACGTGGAGGCCATGATGGTCATTATGCAGACAGGTTCTTTTTCATCCGTTGCCGCCAGGGCCATAACGGATTCATACATTGGACGAACGGCAGAAATGAAGCTGCTGTAAGTCAGAAGCGTTTTCTTCAGATTAAGAGCCTTCATCCCGCCGGGCATCAGATCCATTCTGATGCGCCAGGGGACTGCGCGGGGGACGGCACGGACCAGTTCGTTAAACGTCTGCAGATTTTGCGGAGGTAAAGTAATCGATACCATTCCGTGCCAGAGTCCGCCCGCCTGAACCAGGTTGCCCTGTGTGGTCACCTGAGTGTTGAATAACTGCAAATGCAATGAAGGAGCATGTAGTACGGATTCATCGTCAGTCCAGCGATATCCCGCTGGCTGGGCATCTTCAGGCAGGTGGGGTTGCCAGTTACGCGGTGTGCTGTGCCGTTCTGTCTGACGACGTATTTCACGCCCGACCTCGTGTATATCCAGTAGCCGGAGAATCAGGCCATCAGATGAATGTCTCAGTGCCTGTTCCACATTATCAAGAAAAGCTTCGTGGCGGATTTTCAGTGCAGATAAGGTCCACTGCCAGGGGGACTGGGCAAAGCGTGCTTTCGGTACCCGTTCAGCCAGTCTTCTGACAAGCTCATCATGGGCGGTGCGATCGCTGTTGCTGATAAGGTCGGGTCCACTCCAGATCGCCAGCCAGCAACGCTCCCGGACCAGCCATGGGGACAGTGTTGTGACTTTCTCATCGACCACATCCTGTAACTGGATACCTGTATTAGCCAGTGAGCGCTTTTGTGGGGCGACCATGTCTTCGATTTCTTCTTTCCCCATGTCAGGATCACGCTCAAAAACGAAGCTGATTTTATGACCGCTGTTTTTATATGCCGTATTCAGGCTGTCACTCATGCTGGTGATCAGCGATTCCAGTGAACCTGGGCCAGTCTGGTCGGATGCTTCATCCATTTCCCTGAAAGCACCGCTGACTTCAAAGACAGAGAGATATTCTCCACGCTTTGTGGCTGCAATATAGGGCGAATTCAGCCATGGGCGACGTTCACGATCCTGTCTGTCCAGACCAATTACAGTACGTAAATCGCAATACTCAACAAAACTGCTTGCGACAGAGAAACGGGATAGCGTGTTCAGACAGTCTTCGATAGTGAAGATTAAACGGTTTATGTTCATAGGTGAGGGAACTCCGGACTTACAGGAGGGAGGTTTGTGCAGTTTGATTTTTTTAATGCCACCCCGCGCTGGAGTGGCATGAAGAAAAATCAATCAACGTATTCTTTTTTGATGAATGAATCTGGTGTCAGAATCAGGGCAATCCCGTTCATTTTTTCACGCAGGGGCGAACGACCGGAAGGTGGATAGCGACGAAAAACGTCAGCGAAATCGGCCGGGCGGAAACTGCGGAATTTATCCTCAACCGCCAGTCTGTTTTGCATCAGTGCAGAGAGCGCTTCCCGTCCCCGCCGGACCCGGAACTTATCATTACTGAAAACTTCCTGTAATGAACGACGGTTAAGGGCCACGACCGTGGATGGATGAAGGTCGGGTAGCCACACCATAACGCCCTGTGCTGCGGCATAACCATTCAGTGAATGCCAGGCGTGGCAGAAAGCACATAAGCTGTAAGGCGGGCCGTCTTCATGAAACAGTTCCTGCTCTTTCTCTGACAACGACTCTGTACTGGTGATTTCAGCTTTCTGTACATGGCGGAGTGAAAGACGTCTGGCAGACAGACGGGCCTGCTCAAGCGCCCGTTCAGCGGCTTTTACTGCCGTGTTGTACTTTTCCTTTTCGCCGGTTGCGACTGGTTCACCACGCTTTTTTAACTTATCCAGATGTTCTGTAGCCTTATTAAGACGAACTCGTGTGTCACTGATTGTGTCGGTAAGCTGTCTGAGTGGCCATGAGTCATCCAGTCTGAAACGGTGCCTGACGTTTTGCCGGCAGCAGATACATCGACCGGGCGTTGTTAATTCCGGTTCCGGTAACAGTGGCTCCTGTGTATGAACCACATCAATTTCTGGAAAGGGATACAACCACAAGTCTTTAATGCTGTGTTGCATGAGCAGGCTCCGTACTGGTGTAACGTTTCACGGCTTCCAGAATGATGTTTGCGATTTCATCGGAACAGCATTCTGCAAAAATGAATTCCTGATCGTCCCGACTGTCGTGGGCAATCACATTGCCGTTTTCTGTTCGTCGTAACGTTATGTGCTCCGGGCTCCAGGCAGACATATGTGCCTCCTTGTATTGCCGAATAGGAAGGGCACCGGATAAATGCCAGTGCCCTGGACAAGATTAGCCAATGGAAATTGAGGAAATCCCCAACTGTTTCTGGCTGCGACTCATCATTTCAGGTCCGGCGACAAGTACCGCCCCAATGACGATAGATACAATGCAACTAGCCAGTCCCATCCCCCCTTGTTTCCCAACTTTTTTCAGGCCAATCAGGCCCCCGAGAAACAGAATTACGCCGATGAACTGCGCAATAGTCAGTGATGATGACTGTGCTGTTTTGGCACCTTGTTCGACATTGCGAACCATATCGGCAAGATCTCCATCGGCAAGAACGGCTTTGGGCAGCAACATCATGGGAATGAGCAGCAGGAACTTAGTCAGTTTGCTCCGGCATGACATTACAAACAGTTGTGCGTGGATAAATGCGGCGTACAGACGGGCCGCTACGACACGAATACGTGACATAGTTTCTCCTTAAATGGATATATCAGTGGTTTATATGAAGGTGAAAAAAATCAGAAGACGATTCCAATGCTTGCCAGCAGGGCATTGAGGACACGATCGATAAAGACCAGCAGGACGCCGGCAATAAATTTGACGTTTCCTTTACTGACGGATTCACTGGCACTCAGTGCGGTATGTCCATCGAGTCCGGCCTTGCGCCAGATGGATATCCCGTTCATGACAAATCCCACACCGGCCAGCTTGGCCAGCGACAGAACTGCATTTGCTGCGCCAGCAGCAGCGCCAAACGTCTGAGGTTGTACATATGCAATCGGGCCAAATGAGTCAGCCCTGAATCCCATTTGTACGCCTCCGGCGTTAATCATTGCCGGGAGTGATACGAGCATGCAGCTGGTTAACATCCCCGCAATAAATTTTCCGGGAGACATTTTTACCGGACCGGCTGAACGGGCGCGGGCAAACAGGGTAATCATGCTGATCACCCCGATGAATTCTCCCCAGGTAAACAGGAAATCCATTCCGGCACTGAAAATACTGCTGGCAAAGTTCTCAATGGCGGTCAGGGCATCCATGTTCATCAGCGTAACGTCCCTGCACTGGTGATGATGGTCCGGGTCGTCGGATCAATCCGCTGGATCACCACATTGCCCAGAGTCTGACCTTCTCTGACAGCCCAGGTACTACCCTGCCAGCGAATCCAGGCCATGCCAGTTTCCATCGACATGATTTTCATTCCGTTAAGTACAGACGACGTTTTTTTCTTTGCTGGATGCGGTGTGGAAGAGGATTCGGTGACGCTTTTCTGTGTCATCATTCCGTTCAGGTGGCTCCGGATATCATCCAGCTGACGGCGCGTTTCCTGTGCGTATTCTTCATCCTTTTTTATAGCTTCGCCCAGCTTGTTAATGCTGTCGTGAAGCATATTCAGTGTTGCCTGAATTTTTTCATCGCGGTTATCCAGCTCTGTTTTTACATCCCGGGCAAGCTGGCTCATATCTTCTCCTGTCCGGACAGTCATGGTCTCAGTGGACTGAACGGAAGGTGATGATTCTTGTGTGGTTTGCCAGGTCTGTACGCCAGCATCCGCATCATTAAACGGAGGCATGCCTGTTTCCGATGGTGCTCTCAGGAACAGATACCATATGGCTGCGAGCAATACGACTGCACATAGCCCCCATGTTGCTACAGATATCCCCCAGACGGAACGTTTCCAGAAAGGGGCGGGTTTCTCTTCGGGTTCACCGAAGCTGCCGGTTTCATCTATTTCTGTTTCAGGTTTCATTATGGTGTCTCCGGTTGTTCATCATACCGACGTTGCATCACAGCTTTTCTTTGCTCCATGGCTGTCTGCATTCGTGCCTGCGAGCGTTGTTCCGTCTGTGATGTACGATTAACTGAAGGGGAAATGCCACTGGAAAGGGAAGATGACCTGGCGTCGTTTGTCATTACCGGGTCAACAAACAGAATTGATACGACTTCATGCTGATACACTTCTACCTGTTTATAGGGCTCACTTTCTGCCTGGCGGGTTAATATCTGACTTCCTCTTTCCGCCATACCACCGGCAATAACGCCCGCAACAGCTTCACCACTGGGCATTCCCACGCGTCCGGTAACCGTGCCATAGTTACCCTGAATAACCTGCGTGTTGGCATCTTTATAAAGTGTGCCAATACTGCCCACACCTCCTAACACTGACGGCAGAATGATATGTTTAAACCAGCGTGTATTCACATTGCTGGCCACGGATGACATCAGGTTGTCTTCCCGTTGAGCATATGCATTGACCTTAAGGTCCATGCCGTTCCAGCTCATCCGGTCGAAATGGATCTCCACGCCGTTACCCACCAGTTTGACTCCCGGACTGAACAGCGTTGCCCCTGCCCAGGGGCCAGCGGGAATGGTTGCGATAACCTTGGATGACGGGTTATCAGAATCCACTGCAGTATCAATATATGCCGGTATACGGGTCAGAGCAGGTATCAGTTGTATCCCTTTTTCTGCTACAGGCGTGGACAGGCTGGCATTCTGTAATGCGAATTGCTGCGTACCATTCTGCCCTGTTGTTTCTGCCGGAGATTTATTCCACATAGTCGTTGCTATGGTTGGTGTACTACCGGCAGGATGCTGATCTTTTATTCTTACAATCAGCTTTTGCAGCCGCTCCATACGTTTTTCACTGGCTGCTCGATCCTCCTGTGGTGTGCCGGAAGCCTGGCGATGAGCATAGTTTTCCGGTTTTGCTGCAGGCTGTTGTTGCTTTTCCGGAGTGTCCGGAATATCAAGCCCCTGTGGAAGACTGGCAATGAACGTCTGATTATTGCGGGCTGCAGCTGCGGCCCCTCGTTCATTATCCGCTCTTAACAGTTCACGATAGTGAGGCGTTTCGGTAACGCTGCGCGTTCCGCCGCTTGCTGCACTGTTAATGTTCACGGCTGACTGCATATCGCTGTTACTCCCTGATAGTTTGGAAAACGCGATATAGCCGCCGCCAAATAAGATGATGCTGCCCAGTCCAAGCAGGGCAGCCAGTTTCTTTCCGGATTTACCGGCATCCTGTTCAGCACTCATGATTACTCCAGTTCTGGTGTCACGTGAACGGACTGGCCATTCACAGAGAAAGTCAGTAGTGGGGTGACGGGAAGCTTCCAGAGATGAGTTCCGTCGGCAGAGGACAAGGTCTGTTCAAATTCATCGCGCAACATCGCCCGGGAACGAACCAGAAGGTCATCGCCGTGTTGCCAGATCGTTGTATCCGGGACATTACCTGTGAATTTCAGCCTCTTAACTGAAGGGTCCCGGGGAGGAATACCATCCAGAAATGCCTGTAATGTTGCATCATGCAGGGCGATCTTATCCGTCGGGATGGAGACAACCGGGCTGGTTGGTCCCTGCCGTGGTATTCGCAGATCCAGACGACTGTCCATTTCCTGACTGGATGACGGCGTATCTGTTTCGCCACTGGTTACGTTCAGGATGACCGGTACCGACAGACCTTTCAGGTAGACAGAAATATTTCCGGATGCCCATGGCCGCAATGGTGTGATTGTCACCATGTTCTCGTTGTACTGCACATCAAAGAGTTTTGGTGCCGCGTTATAAGGAGGATCGGATTGTGGCCATGGTGAACCGTTGATATCGGTAAATGTCACCACGCTCAGGTTGTTCATGGCTGTGCGAACAAGAGGAAGGCTGGCACCGGGGGACAGATTAACTGTCAGAGAGCTGATACGGGGTACAACACTGGTGATGGGCGCATTGATGGCCCGCTCGTTATCCGCCATGAGACTGCGTAGTGAGCGAATCTCATCGGCGGAGAGCTCAGAATCAAGCCTTGCCGCATCCTGTACCAGCGGGCTGGCCTGCCCGGGGGCAGGCAGCTCACCTTTTACCAGTGTTGCCGGAACACCTCCGGTGTTTTGGGAGGTGTTCTGAACGTGATCGCTGGCAGAATTTGTCGTTTGTGGTGTGCGTGCGTTCTGCCATCCTGCGTTATCTGCAGACGTGGCGGCGCTGCACACCAGGAGCAGTGTGCTCAGTAAATAACGTGATTGCATATTACTTATCTCAGGAGTTCGGTCCGGCGTTACGGGAGATCATCTGCCGGATTTCCATACCGGATGGTTTCAGTCTGGGGTCAACACGCTGGATGGTGATTTCGAAAACAAAAGACTGTTCTGGCTTGCTGGTTGTCTGGCCGACCAGACGCATACGGACAGGATACTGGAATGTCCAGAACCATACGCCGTCGGACATTTGTCCCTGTCGTACCAGAACGCCAGCACCTGTCGTGGCGGTCAGATTCATCTTCTCTTTCTTGATCGTCTCCAGAATGTTAGATGCCTGTAATGCATTCACATATCCGACAAAACCTTCGTCAGAAAAACGCGGAGACAGGGAGGAGATCTGTGAACGATAGTGCACAAAATCCAGGTTGAATGCGGTCGCCAGTGCCTGGCTGCCAAAGGCCATTGCATCATTCTGACTCCATGCTGGCTGACTTGTTGGTGCCAGCCTGACCAGACGACCATTGTCTGTAGCGAAATATTCGCGCTCCACATTCGTTGAGTGCCAGTACTGAATGGCGTTACCAGTAATACTGATAAGAAGACATGTGCCCGTACATAAAAGCGCTTTTATCAGCGCAGGGACATTATTTGCCCGCTGTTCTGACTGCTTCATAGCCCTGATTGTGCTCTTCAGTATTTCCGGGTCAGGTGCCGGATGTGATGGCGAGGATGGCTCGGTATTTTCGGTCATAGGTTGTAGTCCTTCCAGGGATCAATATTCCCCGGCAGCTTTTCATTCACCTTGTCCACGACCGCGTCGCAGACCTGGTTTTCCAGCTGCGACAGAATGTCGTCAAGGCTGGGGAACTGGGGGAGGTTTATGCTGATTTTTTTGATTCGTGACAGACAGGACTGCAGGGATGAGGAAACATCGTTTTCACGTTGTGACCATGCATCCGCAGCTGCACGTGCTCGCTCATATCCTGTATTACTACCGGCCTGTGCCGCGCTACCCGCACGACAGGTTGCAGCACTTGCCGTGGATGAAATCAGGATAAGGCCGAGCACGGCAACCAGAGACTTATGCATGTTCATATGGCTTCCTTACCGGCTCATCGGCCGGGGCTGTGGGAGAGATCCTGATGCAGAGTTTTTTCCTGCCTGTCCTCCGGCTTTTGGCTGTTGGACCACTGCTGCCATGACTGCTCGAAGCCCAGGTTCCGGTACAACGCATCAGGTTGTTTTTCCGGCGTGTAGACAGCAGCAAAAAGCGGTTCTTCCCGGGTTTTCAGATGAAACTGCATAAGCTCCGGTGCAGGGCGATTCGTGCTGTCAGCATCGTGGTTTACCGCTTCACCATAACCTGCAAAGCGTAAACCTTTGTCGGTCAGCGCATTGATAACCAGCTGACTGTTGTCGGCTGATGGGGTGGCCAGTGCCGGATACAATGTGCCGTTCAGCCGGACCACACCCTGCAGATGTTCATCGGCACTCTGGACAAGTAGCAGGTTGAGTTCACGCGTATCCTTATCCACTGATCCCAGAACAGGTGTCAGCTTGTCAGGGGCTGCGCTGGTTATTTCTGTTACCTGATTTGCGTTCTGTGGCGCGGAGACCGGATGTCGGTCTTCACCGATAAACAGATGTGAGCCGACGTTTTCTGGCATACGTAACGCTTTCATCTCTTCGGGCCACCCCTGGCTGATTTGCGCAGCCACTTTCATAAAGGTTTCGACCGGAATCGCCTGAATACGCTGACCTTTATCCGGATTATCATGTGATACCGAGATCCCGTTGGTAACTGACTCCATGGACCACTTATTCCGGAAACGTGCTTTTTGCTCTCCCGGGAGGATGAATTGTTCGCGGTTCTGAAGTGTCAGTGTCACCACGTCACCTTTCTGATGGTTTTTGACCAGACTTTCCAGTTGTTCCCCCCAGTAGAGTTTGCTGCCACTGCGGTTTTTAAGCTCAACAAAGAAACTCTCTCCTTTGCCGGGTGCATATTCAGCACGACCAAAATTGTGCAGTACGGCAGTCACGCTCTCTCCCGGGCGAAGTTTTCCTGGTGGTTCTTCACCTTGTGCCGCATCTGCCGTTTTGCCAGGTTCAGCCGGTGATGATGCAGGGACGGTGCTGACGGTTGATGCTTCAGGGGCTACTGGGGACGCCGGGGATTGTGTGGCTTCTTTTTCCTGAACAGGGTCTGGGACTGCTGGTTGTTCAGGGGTATTCCGGTTAAGTTCCGGTGTTGGCTTATGGGTGACAACAGTATCCTTACCGACAGCCATTTCCTTGCGTAATTTTTCGAGCGCCGCTCGCTGATCCGGGAATTTCATGCGCACTTTGATGTTGTGCTCGATGATCAACTGCATCGCTTTTTGCTTAAAGGCATCACTGCCCGTCAGCTCAATGACACCACCATAAAAATCAGTGGCCACAGCAAGTGCAGCCAGAACACTGCGATCGTCATTGCTGGCACCGTTGACCATTTCCAGCCGGTTTACCCGGTCAATGAAGGCAGGTTTGCCATCCAGTTTGTACAGGACGGTTCTGTCTGCTCGTTCTTCACCTTCCAGCGATTTAATGATTTCGTCCAGATTGAGCGATATCGGTGCATCAGGGCGTTCCGGGGCGTAGACAATACTGTCAGGTGCCGGTGTGGTCGTCGTGGTTTCCGGTGAGGGTGTGGGATCACTGTTCTCATGCGCCTGTGAATCCGTTTTTTTACGCGTAAAAAAGCCACGCGCTTTGTCGAGAAACGATGAAGTATTATCAGAAGATGATGTGCTCTGAACAGGTTGCTGTGGAGTGGGGTCATCCCGGACAGCCGGTTCTACTGTATCTGTTGTGGCCTGAAGTTCTGACTCATCAGCCTGAACGTGGCCTGTGTCCGGTTGCGACGGCATATCACTGTTTTCCTGCAGATGCTCAGGATTTTCATTGTTCATCAGCTCCTGATATGCGCTGTAGTTTTCGTATTCTTCGGGGCCATCTGACTCAGGAAGGAACGGCTCTGGCTGAAGGGGAATGTCTTCAGTTACATGGTTGACCGCCTCTTCCCGGGGAGTATCCGGGGATATTCCGGTGCTTTGTTTGTCATCAGGCTCCGTCATCACGGTCATTTCCTCTTTGACTGCATCAGGGGAAGGTGATGGCTCGGCTGATTCATTCATGGTTTCAGATGAGGGACTGTCTTCAGGGGATGCGGTGGTGGCAGCAGGGGCCGGTATTTCAGGTGAAGTGCCGGATTCCTGTTGTGACTCGTTTTTTTCCGGTTGTGACAGTTCAGCTTCAAATTCACGCCAGTCTTTATCTGTGGCCACCGAGACAACTTTTTCCGGAGGTTCCGCCGGATGAGCGGGTTCATCAGGGGCAGACGCCGTTGTACTTTCCGGGGACGCCAGTGATTCTGCAGGGGAGTCCTGAACTACAGAGCTTTCCGTTTGCGCCTGAACGTTATCAGCGTGCCGCTCATCTTTGCCGTTATTTTCAGTGGCGTGACTGGTAAATGACTGTGTTTCATCAGCAATGTTACTGCTGGAAGCAGCTGGTTGTTCCTGCTGCGTGGCGGACGGCAGAGAAGGTCCCTGGTCATGGCTGTGCCCTGTATCGGGTGATGTTTCAGGATATTCTGTCGGAGTCATGGTTTTTTCCTCAGTGTGGACCGGTGTAAAAACGAGGTTGCCTATCACCAGTGCCTCGCGCATTTCCGGGGTGTTACTGTTGGGGGTGGAAACCCCGATGTGTTCTAACTGGGCGTTGATGACATGCTGAAAAGCGGCCCGTCCCCGGCTTGCGTCCAGGTCATTGAAATCGGTCAGCCCCTGCGCTTTTTCGGCATCGGTGAACGCAGGAAAGATGACCGATCCTCCTGTCAGTTCTGCGGCTTTTGTTGCACTGACGATACCTTTGTTAACCCGGATTGCATGATCGTTGTCGGCACAGAAGATAAAGGGGCTTTGCGTCCACTTTTGCCGGGCATTTTCGGCAACGGCAATCATGTTGCCTCCATCCACCGTCATCAGTACCGGAAGGCCCGTGGCTTCGTGCAGGGAGGCCGCAGTGGCATAGCCCTCGGCAAACAGTACCGGCTGACCGTTGCGCGGTGTGCCCAGCGCAAACCAGTTACCGGTTTTCTCCGAATCTATCAGGATGCGGGCATCTTTCCCCCGGTGACCGGAATACGCTGGTAAGAGCGTATCGCGCCGTTACGGTTACTGAAGGGAATAACCAGTTCATTTTTGTTGTTTACCCGCACCCCCGGTGCAGCCTGAATGCCTTTCCGGGTCAGGTATTCATGTGCTGTGGCCTGCGGCCATTTGTTGATATAGCGGCGGGCATACGCGGCCTGTCGGTTGTACTGTGCTTTCAGTTCCCGCTCCGCGTCCTCCCTGCGTTGCATTGAATGCGCTTTCAGGTGGAGTCTTGCGCGGGGATCTGTCTGTTCTCCGCCGGAGAAGGTCCAGGTGATCGGCGAATTATCCGCGCTGCGATAATCCCTGTACCAGCCGGCAGGTCTGCCGTCCAGGAATCCGCGATATGCGCCACTTTTTTGTCCTTTTTTGTCATCGGCGGTCGGGACACGGTGGATTTTCCCGTCCATGACCGGCAGTTCTTTCAGAACCAGTCCGGCATTCTCCAGAACCTGGGCAAACTCGGTGACCGGATCACTGCCGTTCATGGAGACGTCCTGTGGCCGGGGCAGCCAGCGGTCCAGCCTGGACAGGTCCGCCCCCGGGCGGGCGAACCAGAGTTTGTGCTCCTTGTCCCAGATGACGGGCGTGTGCCCGTTCATCGGGGGATGTGCTTTTTTGAGATCTTCTATTTCATCTGCAGGCACGGCAAGCCAGGTGCGGTAGCGGGATACAGACGGCATGAGTGCTTCTCCTGAAAAAAGACGGAAAAAAACCACCGCCGGAAGCCGGGGGTGGCTGGGGGGATAGAAAATCGGGGGAGAAATGTTTGTCAGGGTCTCCAGTCTGTACCCTTATTCCAGCGATCCTGCCAGTGTTCAAGATATTGTGCGGCTACATCCGGCATATTCTTGAGCACAACGACATTCTCTGAATTCTTGCGTGCAGCAGCACGAGAGAAGTTATAGGAGCCAGTTTCAACCGTGTTTCCGTCAACAATGATGACTTTGTCGTGATGGATGGGGAAGGCATCTACAGTCCGGAGAGGAATGTCCAGCAGGTTGATATATTTCATCGCTTCCTGACTTGCCCGGTTCGTATTCCCCTTGTCATCAACAACAATACGGACGTCCACTCCGCGTTTTTTCGCTTTTGCCAGCGCATGCATTACATCCGGGTCGGTGAAGGAATATGCCATCATCCTGATGGAGCTTTCCGCACTGTTGATTGTGTCAAGCACCAGAGCGGATGCGCTTCCTTCAGGAGAAAAGCCGACCTTCACGGATGGCGTGTCGATCATTGCAAACGATGGTGTCGTGAACAGTAACGGGCATGCCAGTAGCGATACCCGGAGCAGAGTAACGATAGTTTTTTTACCTGACATAAAGACTCCAGAATTTAATCGAGGCCAGTCCAGTCTCGTGGTGATTCCGTATGGTGGCGATACCACCATGGACGACCGGAGGCGATGGCCCCTCTCAGAATGCTGAAAATGCGAGTACAGATCGTCCTGACAGTCCAGCCTGAACGGTCGAGAATGACGAAAAATAAAATGATGCCGGTGCAAATCCAGAAGGTTGTTTTGGAGGGAAAGGGGCATATAAACAGATAAATCATGGTGAACGGCAGAGGTACGCCCTGGATGTTGACTGGCGGTGTTGCATATCGCCAGAAACCTTCTCTTTTCATGACCGTAACTCCCCTGGCGGGATAAAAAGAATCGCTTCTCTTCGGTCAACTTCATTCCGGATATACATTTCCAGAATCTGGTCCCGGATACGGCGCTTCTCCTGCCGGATTATGGCATCAATGTGATGCCCCCACTCTGCATGCGGCATTCCGGAAAGATTGTCGCGAAGCTCATCGTTAATGACGATATATTCCCGGACGGCTTTACGACCACCGTCATTTGTTCTGACCAGAACCTGAACCAGAATGAACTGCAACAGTGACAGGACAGCCCAGGCCATCGAATCCCTGATGACAGGGGGAAACAGCCCAAGAAGACGTGCCAGCGTTTCACCAGGAGATTTCGTATGCATGGTGCTCAGGCAGTAATGCCCGGTGTTGCCTGCCTGTACCGCTGCGTCGGCGGTTTCGTTATCCCTGATCTCACCAACACCGATAATTTCGGGATTACGTCGTACAGCAGAACGCAGTCCGGCAGCAAAACTGACCACATCACGCCCGATTTCTGCCTGATGCGGTGGGAGCAGATCGTTTTCATTTCCCAGGATATATTCCACCGGGTCTTCATATGTCACGATTTTGGCGTCGGGGAAATTGTCCATAATGTAACGGTACAGTGCTGAACACAGCGTTGATTTTCCTGACCCGGTTTCACCACATACAAATCCCAGACCGCTTTTGCAGACCATTGCTTCAAGCAGGTCTGGTTCAATGTTCATGGAGAGAATGTCCGGTATTTCTGTCGGGATGACACGCATGGTTATTGAGACTGCTTTCTCCTCTGCACCAGATGTGCCCTGAATGAGGTGGGAGCGTAACCGGATGCGTTCTCCGCGTTTAAGACCATAGCGACCGGATGCATCCCCGTTAATCTGTATCGTCCTGTCAACCGGATTGCCTGCCAGAACGCGGGGAACGACTTCCCGACCGAACAGTTCATCAATCAGGGAGGACATGAGTGTGGTTGGTAACGTTGCACTGGAACAACGCACCCGTCGGCCAAAGCGACTGACAGATACAGGTGACCCACCGGTCAGATCCACATCACTGACTTTATGTGCGGCACACCAGACAAAGAAATGCCGTAATTCATCTGCAGTGAAACGCTGAAACGGAAAAAGACCAAACTCATCAGGAATATTCATCGGGAGCCTCCTTCAGTGCCTATAAGCGGACGCCAGTGAGATTTCTGAAGATTGAATTCCGCATGATTTTTAAGGCGACGAACACGATCTCCAGTGACCAGTTTTTTCCCGTCACCTGTAACGGTTTGCATTTGATCAGAAACATCCGGACGGGTGATCATGCCCTGACGCCAGAGAAGTGAGTACAGCATCATGCCCCGGTAATCACGGGTGAGGGTTTTCTGGTTGGCTTCAAGCGTCAGGTCGGCGTTTTGTCTTCCTTCCTGCCATCCCTGCCGTAATGCGGTTTCCCACACTTTTCGTTGCACGCTGTCTTCTGGAACGACGCTGCCTTCTGTACCCGGAGTGGCTGTTGTTGAAAGCCCCCGGAGAAGCCAGTCACGCCAGCCCGGTGGATTGCTGACAAAGCGTTCAGGGCGAATGATGGTCCAGACCCGGGAAGAGGTCCGGATTTGATCTGGCGTGATATGAGCTACGTCCTGTGCTTCATCAATAACCGGTGGTAGCCAGCCTTCCGGGCTAATCAGTGGCCGGAAATCGTATAAGGCATTAAGTGTGCTTTCCCGGGCGTTGAGTGCCTGAATCAGCTCCCATGAACGCTGAGCCTTGCCACCACGAAATCCAAGCGTTTTACCTGCGTCGGTCAGCATTTTCCAGCGTGTTTCTGACAGACTATCCGGCTTTTCACTTCGTGGTTTAAGCCATGCATTAATGTCAGGTGGTGGCGTATTGACACCACCTGGCGAGATGGTAGGGGAAGAAGAACAACCAGTAAGCAGTATTACTGGCAAAATGAGAGAGGTGAGTGCTTTCATTTTTTCCGGTTCTCCGGCTGCATGAAGCTGACCTGTAACAAGCCCGGATATTGATGGATTGTTGCTCTCCAGGCTGTCTGGGCTTCAATAAGTCTCAACGTATTGGAAAACGTCATATCCCGGACGTGAAGGTTGACTGGTAACGGCAGGCGGACACCATTGTAGTTAAACTGCATCCCCCTGACTCTGGCCAGTTCGTTCAGTAATTCAATTGCATCACCTTCCCAGTCAAAGGAAAGGCGATCGCTGTTAGCTGTCAGAAGATGAGACCCCGTTGAAACCGGAAGTTGGCCGGAAAACACACCTTTGTCCCATAATGTGTACTGAGTGTGCCGGGTAACCGCCACATCAGAGGCAGCACCGTAGTTACGCGGAACAGGAGTATGCTGAGAAGGGGAGTTGCAGCCAGCCAGAAAAAGGGCGGCAAGACACCCCGCAGGTATAATACGGTTCATAATAATTCCTGAGCAGTTAAATCAGAATGGGATATACCGGTGCTCCGGTACAGACAGGATGATGTTTGTTTCCGGCTATACTTGCGTTACCGGAAATAAATGCCAGTGTGGCCAGGTAAATAGCCTCATAGTTTACTGAAGGTGATTATTCCTGATACTGGCTGGTTGATGTGTCGTCAGACATAAAACGAATATGAGCGTAATCTTTAACGCTCCGCGCCGAATCGATCCATGATGGATGACTCGACGATTTATGAATCGAACGTACCGGCGCTTGTCCCTGAAACAGTTCCCGGCCCTCGTCCGGATGACCTGCAATTCAGACAGGCACATGTGCCCGTACACTCTTGTATCTTACTGAGTATATCAGAATTTATGTAAATTCAAATATCCTCTATGCCTCTTTGTTGTATTTTCCGTCAAGTATGAGCCGGGTACCATCGTAATGCATGATCAGGGCATCAAGGTACGCCGGTTTGAATTTCTTGCCGAGCCTATCTCTGGCCAGAAATGATAAACAATGATTATGTGTCATTATTACTATGTTCCTTTTATGAGATTCTCTTACGATTGATTCAAGCGTCTTATAAAGATCATTATTGCAGTCTGATAAACTGTCCATAACGACGGGGTCTTTACCGGAGAAGAATTTTGCAGTTTGTATGGTTCTTACCGCATTGCTGGAGTAAATATCATATTCACTGAAGATTGTTGCGAACTTAATACCTTCCTGCTGTGCTTTCTCTGTACCGGTAATAGTGATTCCGCTTTTATCCGAATAGCATGGCATATCTGAACGGTCGCAACGTTCTCCATGGCGGAAAAGGAAAATAACGGTGTTATCAGCATTAATTTCTTTTGCCTGTTCTAGGGTGATATCGGGAAGCGAGCTTTTTGCTTTTGTCACTGCAGCTACCAGGAAAACAGAAAATAAAAGAATGAATGCTGTCTTTGAATAAGAAGAACGTGGTTTCATCATGTTATTTAAAATGAATATAAAAATACCCCCGGGTTTAGTGCCGGGGGCGGGGACAGTAATCAGAAAGTGAACTGAAGTTGTGCCATTGCACCGTAATCGTGGTCAGTTCCTACCAGGCCGGAAACATCGATATGTACGACGTCAAATGGAGAGATACCAACGCCAGCGGTGAAGGCGCTTCCGGAGTTTGATGCCATGTTCTGACGATAACCGGCACGCAATTGCGCCCATTTCCATGCGTTAAATTCAGCACCAACACTTGCAAACTGACGTTTGCTGTCAGAAGTGAAGCCACTGGCAGGAGTCAGATCAACGTCAAGAGCAGTGGTAAACAGGTCATTATGCCAGGATACACCGGCGGTTGCCTGTGGACGAACTTTGAAGGTTTCTTTAAAGCCATTGACGACTTTAGTATCAATACTGCGTGGAATGATGTTCTGGGCAACAAGACCGACAGTCCAGTTGTCATTCAGGTCTGTATAAGCACCAATATCGGCGTTGAATCCGTTTTTCGTGTTGTGGTACTTGTCACCGTCAAAATCGTCTTTGTCGTAATCACGAACCGTTACGTTGTAGTTAAACAGGTCCACACGCTGATATTTTGGTGTGACGCCAAGAGACCATTTTTGTCCGGCCGTTTCCAGTTCTTTGGCAAATGAAATTCCGACGTCGGTAATTACAGCTGCACGCCCGAATGCGCGTGAGGTCAGGGCATTCTTATCGACGTCGGTAATTGTTCCATTGGCAACTTTGTCCAGATAATCCAGGTCTGCATCGTTTACTTTTCCGTTTACGCTGACAGTTCCGTAAGACTTGACCATAAGGGCAAACGGCAGAGTGTCATTTGCCATGGCTGCTACAGCTGATACACCTACCTGAGCATCTGCATTGATATTGCGGAATTCCTGCAGACGATGTTTAAGATTTGCCGCTGCCTGTTGTACGCCATGCTGGTTATCTACAGCACTGTCAAACAAATCCCAGTCATCTTTAACATCATCAGCTTTATTTGATACATCATTAGGATCAGCAACTTGTGCCCCAACAGACGGCAGAAGAAGGCTGAAATCATCATTGCTGTTGTGCTTTGTCAGTAAAGCCGGGTTTGCCAGAGGTGCCACACCATAATGGGAAGATGCTACCCCGGTGCCACCCATTGCATCGTTACGCGCTTCAAAATATGACGTCGCTGCTGCAGCGTTAAAGGAAAATAATACAGCAGATGCAATGATGGTGCGGGTAATATGATTTTTCTTCATCATTTAATTTCCTGTTTATCAGAATTTAGACAAAACAACGCTATGACACGGATGTGCCGTAATTTTTTACTTTGGTACTATCTGGTATTTACCAGGGTAATAAAGACGTATTAAATAAGCTAACAGGTAGTATTTGCCCTGTAATAAGGTTCTCGGCAAGGCCAGGTCTCAACGTGACGCGTCGCAAAGACATTGTTGTATTCTGCCTGGTTGTATATTCAGTTAACCATTTTCTTTTTTCATCGTTCAGAAGTGTTGGTGATAATGATAGTGCCGGATATATTACAGAGCCATTTATTTCTTTTTCCTGTCTCAATATTACCCCGCAATATTCTCTTTTCGTGTTTCCTGCGAAGGGGAAACTATGCCAGAAAATAACTTCAGTGTTGCTGCTATTATTAATAAGCATTCTGAAATTATCAGCAGTATCTGGCCATTCACCGGACAACGCTATCGGATAGTTTTCATGGCCATTCAGCCAGTCCGGATTGAGATTAAAACATTCAGCAAGATGTTCGAGAGCGTCAGCTGAAAGATAGTCTGCAAGTCTGGCCGGGTCCTGTATAACCGTGGAGCGGATATTCCATGGCGACAGCAATGTTGCCAGTAATGGCGCATTTATATCATGCGACAGCATGATGTATTCAATTCTGCTTATTATGTTTCCTGTGGTGTTATCCGCAGGCATAAACATATTATGAAGAGCATCCTCAAGCAGGATTCGGGTTAAATCAGCGGTGGATATGGCTAATTGTTCGCTCATTATCCCCAGAACTTCTCTTACCCCTTGTGGGTAACGGACCTGCAGAGGTGTCGGGTTTATCTGACGACCGTTGATGAGTTTTTCGCCGATTGCTTTTTTGTCCAGCGAGAGCATCATTCGGGCCGCAATACCGGTCGTATTCAGTCTCATTGTTCCTCCGACTGAAAAAGTCTTTTCAGCTCATGTGGTTATTGTATCTTCGGTGTTTTTTCTGGTGAAACGAATAATTTCGATCATGCAGATCGAATGTGTTTGGCGAGTTGTTGCAACTCGCCTTTCTGTATGTGTTTTGAATGATGTTTACAGCGGGGTGCTGCCCGGGTTCAGAGGGCAAATCATAATGTAGTCAGGGTCGTTAACAGGTAACGCTCCGGGAGATGGGACACGTTCGCCTTTCTGTGCTGCAATGGCCAGTGTACGCAACAAAACCTCACTGGCGCGGTGAACTGCTTCCTCTTTCGTTGTGGCAGTGACGTGAAGGTTATCAAAATCACCGATCTCAATACGATGCGCTTTCTGCCCATTTTCTTCATCGATGGTCGTGATATGGGCAGGATACGGCACAAACCATGCTGCCACTTTTTGTGTCTGCCGCCGGCGGGCATCAAGCTTACTGACCAGTTGCCATGCACGAAGATGAGTATACCGTTTCAGCATATTCATGGAACGATGTCCTGATATTGCAGCAATCTCCATTACATTCAGGCTACCCAGTTCGAAGAAGCGGCTTATTGCTTCATGCCGTAGATCGTGAAAATGCAGGTCCTCGATGCGAAGTCGTTGTGTGGCTATTCTCCAGGCATTTTTAAAGCCGGATGCGGTGTAATCAAAAACATTGCCGTGGAGATTAACGGGCATCATCTGAAGAAAGTTACGGGCACGTCTGGACAGAGGAACATCCCGTGAGTGACCGTTTTTGGTTTCAGGTAAATGAGCCACACCGTGGCGCAAATCAATGTGTTCCCAACGTAAGGCCAGTATTTCGCCCTGCCGCATGGCTGTTTCAAGGGCAAGATGGAAAATGACATACAACATCAGATTTTTTTCGCGGAAATAGCGAGAAAGGCGACGTTCTTCTGAAGACGTTAGCCGACGATCTCGTCCGGAGGATACTTTCGGCTTGCGAACCAGTTCAACCGGGTTAGTACGACAGGTTCCCCATTCAACACGAGCAATATTGAACAGAGATGACAGAAGGGCGAGTTCAAGACGTACAGTATTACCTGTAATGGCTTTACCCGTTCGGGGGTTGATTTCTGCTAAACGAACGTCTCTGTATGTAGCAATATCAACGGTTGTTATTTCGTCCATATTCCGAAGGGCAATGGGATATCGCTTGATAACATTGCTCCGGTAAAACTCCTGTTGATGCCCTTTCTTGTGAACAGAAACTGTTTTCAGGTACTTATCCAGTGCGCGTGACAGGGACATTTTACGGATGCGTGGAGACGGCATGCTAACCTCAAAAGAGGAAAAAATAATGCCAACAATCATTCTCTGCAAGCGTGCCAATCCGGTCGGTGGTCAGGGGGTAATAAAATTAATTACTCAGCATGTAATTGGTACAAATCATCCGTAGCAATGAATCACTTTATCGGCGGTAAGAGTGGTGGTTCGATCTATTACAAGCCGATTCAATGTCCGACTGGATACATTATGACTGGAACACGCATGTACGGTATTGGTGATGGTGTTGATGAGGAACATGTCGATGCCTACTGTTGCCCCTTTAATTAAACTCCAGCACCAGGAAGATTGAGGCATGTGACTGATATGGTCCCACCAGACTCATAATTTCCCCCAAGCATAATTACTCACATACCAAACGTTGTTTTGGTCGGAATATACCTGTTGAAAACCACCAAAGGGTGAGCCATTCAGGTAAGTCCATGAGCAATATGCATGGACCCCGAGCCTTAAATTACGAGTGTTTTTAGCTATGTTGTAGGTCTGCGTTGTGAATTGAATTTTAGGAGCGCCCCAGGTACCGGATTGTGGCACGTAGGCCAGCAGCGCCAGCAATTTAATCTCAGTTCTGACACGCGACGACATAACTACATTTTCCGGTTAAATCAGCTCTAAATGTCCCTTTATGGAAATTGTATTCATCATAAAAACCACATTTAACAATTCGATTTGCATCATAAGTTGCAACTGATCCAGCAAAGTAATTCGGCTTCCAACCTTGAGGGTTTTCTGCATTGCTCACACTCCATGAGCACTGACCTGGCAGAAAATCCTGTTGGCAGCGGTATTTGCTGACCATTTGCTATACGACCAGTTATCACCGTACTACCAGAATTGCTTTTACGCCAGGTACCGGATTGGCACTGGCCTACGTGCCAATCCGGTACGTGGAAGACTTCTGGTTCGCTCAATGGTTCTTACACAAACTTAGGTTCACATAGAGGTTCATTCTCAGGGCGGAATTCAGGGGGCAGTACATTGTTTATTTATGCATCTGGAGGTAATGGAGGATCTGCCGGAGGTGCATGTGTAAATACATCCCGACTGCAGGGATATGTTGGTGGGACGCTAATTAGCGTGAATGCCAGCAATAACCCTGCATATGGAAAAACAGCCTTTATCAGCTTTGCTGTACCTGCAGGTACTTCCTATCAGATAACATCCTATCCAACAGAAAATACATCATGTGGTGCCGGGGTATTTTCAGTATTTGGATATCAAACTTAATTGAGCGTTACACACGACGCAATAGTAAGCGTTAACGGAGTGCCGTATTGACGCTTATTTATTGGTGAGTACTACGTTCCATGGCAGGAGCTCGTCAACACGGTTGGAAGGCCATTCCGGCAGTACACCCAGGATATGGCGCAGATACGCTTCCGGATCTATACCGTTCAGTCGGCAGGTGCCGATCAGCCCGTACAACAGTGCTCCACGCTCGCCACCGTGATCGCTGCCGAAGAACACATAATTTTTCTTCCCGAGACAGACTGCACGAAGCGCTCTTTCTGCGGCATTATTATCTACCTCAGCCAGGCCATCATCACAGAAGTTGCACAACGCAGCCCAGTGCTTCCGGATATACCGGAACGCATCTCCCAGACGACATTTCTTCGATAACGTGTGTTCTTTCTCCTGCATCAGCTTATACAGGGAAGTCAGGAGCGGTCTACTCTGCATTTGCCTGACCGCCAGGCGTTCAGACACCGGTAACCCGCGTATATCGTGCTCGATGGCGTACAGTTCACCGATTAGTTTCAGGGCTTCTTCCGCTGTCGCGCTTTTGGTACTGATATATACATCGTGGATTTTGCGTCGCGCATGAGCCCAGCATCCTGCTTCCGTCAACGCGCCGCCTTCACGTCCGGCACTGAACAGCCGATCGTAACCATTAAACGCATCTGCCTGCAGGATACCCCGGAAGGGACAAAGGTGCTGCTCCGGATGTTTCCCCTGATGATCCGGTGAGTAGGCGAACCAGACCGCCGGAGGCTCTGGCGAACCGGCATTCCTGTCATCCCGGACATACGTCCAGATATATCCTGTTTTCGCCTTCTTCCTGCCCGGTGCCAGCACTTTTACTGGTGTGTCATCAGTGTGAACCTTGCGGGTGTTCATCACGTAACGGTACAGGGCATCATTCAGCGGCGTCATTAACTGGCAGCACGCGTCAACCCAGTTGGAGAGTAACGCACGGCTCAGTTCGACACCCTGACGGGCAAAGATTTCACTCTGACGATACAGTGGCAGGTGTTCGCAGTATTTTCCCGTTAACACGCGGGCAAGTAACCCCGGGCCCGCGACACCACGCGCTATCGGACGGGACGGTGCCGGTGCTTCAACGATGCAGTCACATTTTGTACAGGCTTTTTTTACCCGTTCTGTGCGGATCACTTTCAGGGCGCTGCTCACCAGTTCCAGTTGTTCTGCGCTGACTTCCCCCAGATAATCCAGCTCACCACCACACTCCGGGCAACAGCTTTCTTCTGGCTCCAGGCGGTGTATTTCACGGGGAAGGTGTGCCGGTAACGGACGACGATGGCGCGACTGTCGCAACTGGCGGGGAACCTGAGGATCGTCTTCCCGCCCACTGTAACGATCGCTGTCCTGTTCACGTTGTTTCAGCAGAGCCTCAGCCAGTTCAACTTCACGACGCAGTTTTTCAGAACGGGTACCGAACAGCATCCGGCGCAGTTTTTCCACCTGGGCCCGCAGATGCTCTATTTCCCGCTCATCTTCTTCGATCTTTTCTTCGGCACGTGCCAGCGCAGAACGCAGGAAGACCTCCGTCTCTTCAATCAGACTCAGTTGTTGGTCTTTCTGACGGAGGGCTTCAGCCTGCTCAGAGAGCAACCTTTCCAGCTCAGTGATCCGAATGAGGTATTTCTGACTCATGACCGTTTTTATAATCCGGCCATGACATTTTTACAACATTGTCAGTGCGTTAAGACGGGATGTTTTTGGCTGACGCCAGTCCAGCTTATCGAGGAGCATTGCCAGTTGCGAGCGGGTAATGGATATCTTGCCGTCACGCACCGCAGGCCAGATAAACTGGCCTTCCTCCAGGCGTTTGGTGAACAGGCACAGACCATCAGCATCAGCCCACAGGATTTTAATCGTGTCACCCCGTCGGCCACGGAAGATGAACAGGTGACCGGAGAAGGGATTATCATTCAGCACATGCTGTACCTGTTCTCCCAGTCCGTTGAAGGATTTACGCATATCGGTAACGCCGGCAACGAGCCAGATGCGGGTGCCTGACGGGAGTGAGATCATCGTCCCCTCCCGGTCAGTTCACGGATCAACACAGTGAGCAGCTCTGGTGAAGGATTTTCCAGCGTCATGTTACCGTGACGGAACTCCACCTTGCAGGAGCTGGCACTGACAGTAGTCTGGGTGGATAAAGACGGAGTAAGAGCAGCCACCGGTTCTTTCGGCTCATCCGGCGTTATCTCCACAGGTAATAATTCAACGCCAGTGTCAGAAGAGGTTGTTACCGGAAGACGCCGCGATATACGCCCTTCGTTTTGCCAAAGTCTGAGCCATTTGAAAATAACATTATCATTGACGCCATTTTCTCGAGCAATCTGGGCCACACAAGCACCGGGTTGTGATGCCAGTTCAACCATACGAAGTTTGAATTCATTCGAATACTTTTTACGAGGTTCTTTTCGCCAGTCCTGTAATTCCATACTTAGATGTCCGTCTGTGTCAGATGGGCGTCTAAGTTACCAATTCTTGTCTAATGGCTACATACGGCGGTCGGTTTACGCTTACACGCAATACAACCTGTCTTATGCTCGTATTTGTACCATTTACGTGAACCTGCTGGGCTCTCAACTACCTGGCAGTAGTGGGCATCCTCTGCGTTGCCCATTCTGGCAATGGCGCAGAAGTCGAATTGCCCCAGATAACCTGTGGTGGAAAGCTGAGTAACTTTGAGTTTTCCACCTATTGTCCTCCACGTACCGGATTGGCACGAAAGTATTGCCCCTGTATTATCGCGGCCTACAAGGCCGTTAGGCGAACATGATGCGCCAGCAACGGCAGTTCTTTCCAGTTGTAAGTATTCACCAGTATAAAGGCGACCATCAGCACGAACAGTACCGCCTTTCACCTGACCGCCGGTATAGATGCCCTTGTTGTTTACACTTCGAACCCATGATCCGTCGGACATATAAAATCCGCCACCGTGAGTTTCATTGAGCCAGCCTTTGCTGTTACGAGTAATTAACCAACCATTATTACTTCTGATATCACCGCCAGCGGTGACATTTACGTCAAAGTTTCCGCTATTGCCTTTTACCTGACCGCTGAAAGTGCCATTTACACCATTCACATTGCCGCTGAAATTACCAGTCTGGGCATTTACTGCCCCAATGTTATTCAGGTTATTTGATCCCATATCAATGGCCGTGTGCATTTTGTTTAAGTCAGGGCGACCATTGACCTGGAATCTGTAAAGACGATCAGTGTCCTCTGCTGCACCACTAAGTTCATCTGTCGATAACAGTACGGCAATATGCCCGTTACCGCTTTTGGCACCATAATTACTTAAAGCTACTGACCAGGAACGTAATGCACCTGTGGCTGTTTTGCCGTCCTGGATATATCCACCAAGACCAGTGGTAATATCCTTAGCCATCTGGATAAGTGCTTTCACTGGATAAGGGGTGCCACCACTGGATACAACCATTGCCTGTAGTAATTCCGGGTTTTGGGTGTTTCGAACTACATATGCCTGTAACCGCTGCCCCTCGCTGTTTGTCTCAGTAAAGCCGCTGGACAAAAAGCCGGTATTTTTCAGCATGGTTGTCGTGATAACGGCAGGGGTTGTTGTGGTACTACTGGCCTGGAGAGTTGTGTAGTTTTTCCCTATATAAGAGCGGGCTGCACTGGCCCAGTTGCTGACAAGACGAGCTTCAGCCTGCCAACCTTTGGTTTTTAAATAGTCCTGCCATATGCCTGCACCCCAGGCAACTATGATCATAACAATCAATAAAGCCGCGCCAATTTCCAGCGATGCCCAGCCTCGGTCATATTTTTTCATCAGATTACCCATAGTGGTTGATAAAGATTATCCAGTAGCAAAAGGACATGGCCAAGACACAGCCATGGACCCAGTGGGCCTTCTTTATGTCCTTTTATGCACCATGTTGAATGCCATAAGACACAATCCTCCTGCGCCCAGCAACACACTCCATATGGCGTTATATAGCCCTGACCATGCGGTAATACCTGCAATAAGCCACAGGTCTCCTGTGCCAATATTAAGACGATGGCGGTTAACCAGTTTATGCAGACAGAATAAGACAATTGCGGCAGAGACAATTTCTGTTGCACGGAGCCACCATATATCAGTTGTGATTTGTGATAATATTCCAGCGATTAAAAAACGCCTGGTGAATGTACCCGGTAAGAGGCCTGTTAGTGCATCCGTTACTGCCATTTGCAGCATGAACGAAAGAATAAGAACAGCATGAATACGGTAGATAAGTGGGGATGACGATAAAATAATTAATGCCACAGCTATACTATATAGCCATATTCCTGACAGAACTGCAGTGTGTGTCTTATACCAGAGATGTTCTGTATCAGATAAAAAATAACGAACTCTGAATAACAGAGTTCGTCCAATAATGGAAAATATGAACATCAATGGGAGGATATAAACAGGGGAGAGACTTATGCCTACGATTGTCTGCATTGTCTGCCTCCCTGCCCGGGAAGGCATATCCCTTTCATGTCACGATAAATTCTCCATACTTTATTAGCATATTGCTCTCTTGTTTCATGTCTGTCCTTACGGAATCCGGCATTGTATGACCCAAGGCAATTCCAGCTGACGCCACATATCTGAAAATGTCTTGCCAGTATCCAGCTTCCTATATGGATATTAAGACATGGTTTGGTAATTAAATCCTCAGACTTTTTGATTACGCCCATCTTTATAAGCTTTGGAATATGGGTTGAGTTTATTTGCATCAACCCATAATCCGTACTGCTGGCTTTGCCTGTTTTTCTGTCCTTATTTATGTTAATTGCGCCCGGCTTCAATGAAGATTCCCCGGCAGAAATGGCCTTCAACAATAATGGTTCAATTTGATAGCGTGCGCCGGCGGCGGCAAAGCAATTGTCCCACTTGTTAGTCCAGATTTGTTTGGGGGCGATGTATGAAGCTCGGGCGGGATAAATAAGAGAACAAAGCAGGATTAATGAAATAAGTCTGAGGGGCACTTTACCCCCGGACATTAAAACTCCTTAGCCATTGATGGTGAAGATTAGTTTGTTTGTACCGGTGCTGCCATTATCAGCTGTGCATTGCGCACTGGCTTCTTCAGTAGTGACTTTTCCATCACTGTGAGCCGTACTGTTCAGGGTAATACCGTTAGTTAAACCAGTACGACTGATTTGTGTGGCAATCTGGATACAGGCATCCTGTGGGACTTTTTCATAGGTGACGGTAAAACCATTGTTGAAACCTGATGTTGAAGCCGGAGCAACAGTTACGGCACCGCCCCATGAGTTATAGAGCGTTGCTGTACCTGATGATGGAGTACCACGCACTGTCATGGTCTTGGGTACGCCACCCATCTGAATGAGAGCACCCGTCATTTTGGCTCCACTGGTAAACGTATATCCATCGCTACCTTTTAGCAGCCCCTGAGTACTTGTGATGATTGTCTGTATGTTCGAACTTTCATTTGCCACACCGGTTCGTGAACGCAACATATACAATCCACCAAAAACAAGGGCAAGTACGATAATTACAACAAGTGCTATTGCACCCTGTTCCATAATACCCCAGCCTTTGTCATGAGACGTTTCTTTCTCATTTTTCTTCAGAACGTTAGCATTAATATTTTGAATTAACATAAATACCTCGTTTTATTTAAATACTACCCATACTGTTGTCGCCAATAGACTGAATGTCTACAACGGCCATGACCAGTAACAGGAGTGACATGACAAGAAATATCAGCATAATTAAACGCACAACAGCTGCTCGTTTTTTTACACGCTCCAGCGTTTGTACAAGCCACCGTTGGCCATAATTGCCGATTAGCTCCGTTGCACCATCTCCCTGTAATAAAGACAGAAAGTTGGCAGACTCCCTGGAAGGGAAATGATAACCGCACTGTCGTAAAGCCAGCCCAAGGTGATCCCCCTGGCGGACGCGGTAAATAATGCTGTCAAGGCGTGTACTTAACCATGGTGATGCAAATTCCTGAAGAACGTTCAGTGAGTTGAGCGTTGTCATTTTGGCTTTCAGAAGTGCAGCCATATTCAGGAGGAATGCTGCCCCCTGTATATCCTTATAAATACTCCATGGCATTATATTGTCAGCCAAAGAGCGGCTTTTCCAGTTTTTCAGAGACCATGATATTACACCTGTGACCACTGCAAAAAGAACGGCACATATAGCGCCGTAATTATCGACAAACAAAGATAATCCATAGAGAAAACCAAGAGCACCACTCCATGAATCAGGGGAGCTTATTTTGCTCAGTACAGGTATTAGCTCTGTATTAAGAACATATAATGTCCCCGTCATCATGATTAACAATCCCACCGGGTAAATAGCCATTTGCCATATGGCCTGATGGAGTTGCTTTTTGGCATCTGTAAGCGTGGTGGCAAATTGTAATGCATCCACAATGGAACCACTTCTTATTCCGGCACTGATTACTGCAGCCTCTTCCTGGGGAACCCATAAACCAAGAGTATATTCCAGAGAGTTTTCGCCACTGTTTTCACGAAGAGACTCAATACAGTCTGTGGCCAGTTCAGCAAAGGGGTGCCATTTTCGTCCAAAGTCTGTCCAGGCATCCCGCATCTGTTCCAGTGCGGTCTTTAATGGCTGTTTATTTTCCAGCAGAAAACGCAGAGCTTCGTAAAACTGCACCCTGTAGGGGGCGCTGAACGTTTTTCTGACAATGAAACGTCTCAGCCGTTGACTGAAATTCATTTCACGCATGTTGTTCTCCTGTTAGGCATCATCGATGCTGAGGCGTTCGTCTTCGTCCAGAGGGATGATTCTGTCGGCTTCAAGAGGGTCCACCAGGCCTTCATTGATACGGCGAAGCAGATGCTCCACACGACTGATGCCATGCATGTTTTCAAGCCAGTATTTACGTGCTGCAACTTTGCCGCGTGTTTTCAGAATCTGAAATAAGCGATTATCAGGTTCTATCACTTCAGCAATTACGGTCCTGCCGGTGAGGCCTTTACCTATTTCACCGCGCTTTCTGCCGTTAATAATTACGTCGTGATTACAGTCGGAGCATCCGTGAGGATTTCGGAACCAGATATTATCTGTACTGCAGAGTGAATCTTTATTGCAGTGCCGCTCAAGGTAAGCGCGGTCGTCTTCGCTAAGTTCAGGTACTCGCTTTTCCCATGGAATACGGCAGGAGGGACACAGCGTTGGTACAAGGCGCTGGCTTATCATCCCAATCAGTAATTGCGCATCACAAATAAGATCGGCATTCATACCCATCGTAATCATTCGCTCCGGTATACCCAGAGCTGAGTTTGTATGTAATGTCGTCAGAACGATGTGACCGGTCTGAGCCGCGTAGGTGGTTGACATCATCGAGACAAGATCGCGCATTTCCCCTTCCATGATGGCATCGGGGTCAAGTCGCATTGCCGATGAAATAGCACGACTCCATGCCAGTTTGACGGCCTCTTCGTCGGATTTGTCACAGATAATCGGGGTTTGTGTTGCCCCCAGTATCTGTCCTTCCAGCGGATCTTCGATCGTCAGCAGGTGTCGCCCCTGATTATCGTCAAGATATACACGGCAGGCACTGCGTAACGTTGTTGATTTACCCGAACCTGTTGGACCAGACAGAACAATTTTCCCTTCCGGGCGGCGCAGCATGACGTTCAGCAACCGGATTTGCTCCGGTATAAAGCCCAGTTGCTTAAACGTGGGAACTTTGTCTCCGTCATCGGGTATCAGGCGCATAACCGCAATCAGACCATCTCCCGTAGGTCTGTGACTGTATCGTGCACCAAATATTCCTATTTTTCGCATTAATTGTGGGGACAGGCGTGCATCCTGTTCCCTTTGAGGGAAGAAACTGGTTTCAGTGACATCAGCCATTGACAGAATGGCTGTTGCGCAAAGTGAATAACCCAATGCAGGTTGATCTTCATCTACAGTCTGCAGTTCACCGAATATTCTCATGCGAACTTTGAAAATAGACTCTGAAATTAAAAAATGAATATCCGAAGCACCAAGTTTTCTGGCCGTTTCAAAATAGGAGAGAACTTTCTTCTCACTTTCACTGACATCTGCAAGATCTTTCAGATGAATAATCCGTTCTTTCGGACCTTTATTTTCATCATCCTGACCGGCTTCCTGTAACTCAGACAGCGAGACTACTTTTGGGGTGATGTCAGGGTATAACTTTAGCAGTTCCTGGAGATTACTCTGTACGTCAGGTCTTGTTCGCTGATTTGTTTCGATGAGAATTTCATGGGTGTCTCCCCGGGATATAAAAAGGAGAGCATCCTTCAGATTATATTTGTCCATATCACATCACTCAGAAAGTAAGGGTGGTGCCATCACTTAACGTGACGCCAGACAATGAGATCGACTTCACCGTGACGGATGTACCCGGAAGCTGGCTACCAGTGGTGACGCTTGTCTGACGTCCATCAGCCATGCGAAGAACGGCATGAAGACGTTTATCTTTGCCGTTTATTTCCATAATAACGGGCAATTCCTTTCTGTTTTTAGATGTCGGCTGCTCTGAAACTGATGGCAAGGAGGCAGTCACACCAGAGAAACCTGAAACAGTTTCTGATGACAGATTAACATCTGATTCTTCGAGTTGTTTCTGTAGCTGTGCGCCCTGAACTTTTGCCTGTAAAAGAATATTCCGGTTTTGTTGTGCTTCAAGTTCTCCTATTGTGACAAGAGGTTGTGTTGTTGCAAATGAAAAACCAGAGAAGAAAAATATGGATGGAATAATGAGTAATTTACCTGGACGCATATATATGACCTTCTGAGGAATAACTGAAAGTACCGCCGTTTAATTCAAAATGGATATTGCTCAGACGAACGCCGGTATCCTGAAATAAAGGGAACAACTCATCAGGATTTACAGGCGTTGATAAACTGAACTGATATTCTTTCCATTTCTGAACAGGGGCTGGTTCACCATCGTTACCTGGTAATGGTTCCTGTATGGCTATTTCATTAATGGCCGGCGTTAACTGTTTTTTCTGAAACCACGTGAACACCCGCATCAGTTGTTCTGAGGGGGCAGGGACTGCCTCATCCCTGCGGGGCAGGGAAGGCAGTGGCCGGGTTACAGAAGCCAGGCGTGCACCATCTTTAAGGTTAAAGTCAGGAATAACATTAAAGATTTCTTTGCTTCTTGCCAGAAAGCCTTCAATAGTTCCTCCTGGCTGTCGTTCGTAAATCAGTGTGAATGTCTCGGGAGTACATGTTCCACCGGTAAGTTTCCAGCCTTCTAGCGCGACCGGTGATGGTTTTCGAAGGTCCGCGCAGGCTTTCAGAAAATCACTGATTACAGGTTGTGACGCCCATGGATGCGGGAGCTCCGGTGGTGGTTCGGGCTTTTTAAACTGTAATCTTGCCCGTGCAGCTATCTCCTCGGCGGTCGGTCCTACATCAGGCTCTGGCTGAGTCATCCAGAATACTGTGCCTGCGCCGGCTGCTACTAAAAACAGTACGGCAGGAAGTGTGAATTTGCTGCGATTGCCGACAGTAAGTTTGCAACGGCGGAGGTCTGCTGATGATAACCGGGTAATAATACTTTCCCAGTTATCAGGATGTTCCAGAGACGATACAACCTGCCATTTTTCGGGGGGCTCTTCGTTCATCGCCAGAAAAAGGCTGACCTTTTGGGCAACGTCGGCATCATTTCCTGATAAGTCAGCCATAACGGCAGGCTGGCCATTAATGGAAGCAAGGAATAAGAGCTCCTTATCGCTGTACCGGAAGACACCGTATCCATTTCTGACCCATGAGCAGAAAGCCAGTGCCAGGGAAAAATAATGATTGCGTTCTGGCCTGGTCAGTATTCCTGTGCCGGTAAGGCGGCTGATCTCTCCACGGGAATTTCTGCTGCCTACAGTCACTTTCAGGGAGGTAAGCCGTCTGGGTTTTACATGAGACTTGTGTTTATGATGTGAGGGGACGCGCTGTTTTTTTACGACAGGAGTCCATTTAAGACAGGCAGCCCACACGCGATGATTTACTTTAGGATCTGCGAGAAGCACTACCGGGTTGATATCTTCATCAGCCATTATTGCCTCCTGACGGGAAAGTCGGGGTAATGATGATCACAAGCGTGCTGCGTTCATTTTTCCCGGTTTGTGAACCACCAAATAATGGATTTGCTGGCGTAAACGTACCGGCTTTACTTGTCGTCGTATTGTTCTGATCGAAACCAGTAACGACAAGTGATTGCCCTTCTTTCAGATTGACCTTCTGGCTCAGTGAACGCAGTTTGGTATATGGCATTTCGATGTAACTGTTTCCGTCTTTTGACGTAAAGCTACGGATAGTTGGGGGATCAGACAGATTAAAGTTCATCTGCAACTGGAGATTGCCTGTTTTCTGAATTAAAGGCAGCAGGGTCATATTGAATCCAGTGGTGATCATGCCCGGTGTTAATGTTGTTGTTGCTCCTACATCCGTAGTCGTAGTTGTTGCTGACTGGGCGACGTAAACTGTCTGATCTGCCATCTGGATAGGTACCGGCGTCAGGTTTGTGACCGTGCTTTCTTGTGAAGTTACAACGCTGACATCGCCTTGCTCACTCAGTGCTTTAATCAGAAGGCTGGAACCGCTGAATTTGGCGGCATTCCCTGTTGCCGTATCCAGAATTGATACGCCTGCAGATGTAGCGCCTGTAAAATCTCCGCTTGCATTGTTCAACGTTGCTCCGGCGGAATGTAGCGATTTGTAAACAAGGTTCCAGTCCAGACCGAACTGCTCGTTTCTGGTATTGCTGACGCTCAGAACCTGTACGTTCAGGGCTACCTGGCGGTTCATAATACTGTTTTGTTCGTCCACATATCGTGCGACGGCTTCCTGGACAGCAGGAGTATCAGTGACTGTTAGCGTTGAGCTCGATGCAGATAACCAGTAACGGCCTTTTTCTGGTGTCAGCATCGCTTCAATAGTTTTCCGGATGTCTTCATACAGGTCGTATTCCTGACCGACGGTTGTGCTCTGAGAGGACGTAGCATCACCGGATGCTGAGTTATCCTGGCCTCCTGTTGCCCCCATTGTGCTTGTTGAGCCAGAGCTGACGCTGGAACTGCTGCTGGTTTTGGTGTTCAGCATATGAAGTGGATACGTTCTGGTTTCAGTCAGATAGAATACAATCCGACCATTATCCATGCGCCAGTACAGACCGCTTCGGCTGGCCATCAAATCCAGAAGACCATTGATATCTCCCTGCCACATGAGGTTATTCAGCGTTAATGGCTGAGTGGAGGTAGTCATTGTTGTGCTGCCCAGGCTGCTTAACGGCAGACGACCATTTTCATCAGGTGCTGGTAGTGTCCCAGTCATCTGGCGGGTAGCGCCTCCTTCAAGAGTTGAATTGGCTGCGTCAGGGGTGATGATTACGGGGATGCCGCATACGGCAGTAATACGTTGCCCCAGTTCCTGTAGAGTGATCTCTCCTTTTCTTGCCTGCGTGATGTAGCAGGCCGGAGCTGTTTGTTTTTTCTCTCTTGATACCTGAGCGACCGGAACAGGGTTTATCCATTGATTATCGAGCCAGGTAAGAGCCTGTGATTTGCGGGCAGAAAGGGCTGATACCTTTTCCCGTGCGTGTGCTGAGTCCTCCTGTGCTTTTTTCTGCATTTTATTGATTTCGCTGAAAGTACATCCGGAGATGGAAAGAGCGACGGCGATCATGCAGGGGAGCACCGCCAGCTTCATTGAACGCTGGTGTGATTTTTTCATGAATATATCCAGATTAGTTAACGTAGACGACAGAACCAGCAGTAATGCCTGCCGGGGGTGTCAGACCGGTTGCAGTTCCTGATAGCCAGGTGAGTTGCCCGTTTTGGAAGATCCCTATTAGTGCAGAACCACGACTTTTTGAACGCAAAGTTTCAACAAGTCCTGGTTGTTCAGGCATCCATACCCACAGACGTCCCTGTTGTAACTGATGTTTAATTCGGGAGTCCGGAGTGACAGGGAGAGCCAGTTTATCTGAAGAAATTACTCCGTCCTGCTGGCCTGATACGTATCTGATATCATTGATTCTGTTAGCAATCATTAGTATCTGACTTGCCCATACAGACGCACTTGCATATTGCTGGGCGTTCGTGGTTTCAGACATCTGCTGATTCTGGTAGCTTCCAGTGATAATCAGAATGGTCAGGCCGACGGCCATGACCAGCCATCCCATTAGCGACCATCCCTTGTATCAGAAACTGTAATGATGCACTGCATGCGGGAGGCCTGTGCGTATAAAGGTTTTTGCGCGGTCCGATATAACTCAAATACCTGCTCCATGGCTGATTCAAATGATCCCCGGAACATCAAAGGCGCATCAAGACGGTAATCGGTTACAGAAAGTGGCCATATGACCATCCAGTGCGTTGATGCCATGCTTTCGCATTTTGTTTCTTCTGCCCACTTAATAATGTTTTCCCTTAATGTAGTGCCTGCCGGCGCACGCCACTCTTTACCCTGAGATACCGGTTTGACAGGTGTCCCGGTCATGAGTGGGATAGACTTGACTGTGGAGCCGGTCGGAGTCGGGATTGCAGCGGGCGTAGACGGAGATACGCTGTTTCCCCTGAATGGGTTTCGTGGTTTGTTCTGGCTATTTGCTGTCGTTGAAGACTCCGGGGAAGTGGATGTGGTTACCATGGCTGCTGGCGAGATAGTGGTTGCCGTGTCCTGTGCCGGTGCAGTAGCCGATGTTGTGACGGTCAACGTTTTATTATCCCAGTCCAGATGGCCCCAGAGGTGTTGTTCTTCCAGCAACCGGTTCAGAGAACGGGTCCACTGATCATTGGCAGACCATGAAACCAGTTTGGTATTCAGTTTGGGCGTGGCTGCATTCTCTTGTCTGAATTTCCATCCTTCCGGTAGTAATGTTTTTATCCACTGACTGACGGTCCGGTTACGGGCCGTCGGCGATAGTGTTACAGGGGCGCTACCAGGCTTGCCTGTAATGATTAACCGGGAGAAATTCTGACTTATTGTTGGTGAAGGTAACGGTCGGGATTCGCTTACTGGCTGTGCTGTTTTTACTGTCTCTGGCACGCTGACTCTCGGGGGCGGAGTTATTTTAGGTGGAGAAAGTCGTTGTTGCGTAAGTGCCAGGACGCCAGCACTCTCACTGATTTGTCCGTCAACAAAAACCAGAGCAGGCGTATCTGATGGTGCCACGTTATTGCCGCCGGAAATTCCGGCACAGCCGGACAATAATGACGGCAGTATAAGTGTCAGACAGTTTTTTTTCATAACGGAGACTCCGTGTTCGTATATACGAGTTTGTTAATTGATGTGAGGCGGCTGGAGAGGACGAATGACGACTGTCATTCCGTCCGAATGCAAATGCGGGAAAGACCACTGAAATAAGAGATATATAAAAGGAATTGATAATTTTTCGTACAGACTTGTTTTCCGTGGGTATGTAATAACTGAAAAACTCAAATCATAAGATTTCAGTCTCTTTATAAGTTTATTTATTCTTGCTGGAGTAAAGAGATGTGAATGCATGACAATGATTTCATCATTATTAATTGCTTTTGATATCAGAGAAAGCAATACATCCCAGTGTTTCCTCATTGACTTCGGGCAACGTGTGTCAGCATAGGGGCTAAGATGTATAGTTGATTTCTTGCTTCCCTTTTTCTTCTTCACAAAGAATGTGAAGTCGTATTTAGATGCAGACCTTACAATAAGAAGTACACATCTGAAAAGTAGTGGGAAAATGCAAATCACAACCACCACACAGAAATATAACATATAAGGCAATGATAAGTTGTCAGTGTATGGATAACGTAAGTATTGCCATGGGGTATGGATTTGCCCCTATATTTCCAGACACCTGTTATCACTTAACCCATTACTGGCCTGCTGCCGCAGATATTCCCGTGGCGAGCGATAACCCAGTGCACTATGCGGATGCCATTCGTTATAATGCTCGAACGCCTCTGCAAGGTTCTTTGCTGCCGTTAACCCGTCTGGTTTAGGCATGATACTGATGTAGTCACGCTTTATCGTTTTCACGAAGCTCTCTGCTATGCCGTTACTCTCCGGACTCCGCACCGCCGTGTTCTTCGGTTCAAGCCCCAACATCCGGGCAAACTGCCGTGTTTCATTAGCCCGGTAGCATGAACCATTATCCGTCAGCCACTCTACTGGAGACGCCGGAAGCTCGTTGCCGAAGCGGCGTTCCACCGCTCCCAGCATTACGTCCTGTACTGTTTCACTGTCGAAGCCGCCCGTAGTGACTGCCCAGTGCAGTGCCTCACGGTCACAGCAGTCCAGCGCGAACGTGACTCGCAGTTTTTCTCCGTTATCACAGCGGAACTCGAACCCGTCAGAGCACCATCGTTGATTGCTTTCTTTCACGGCCACTTTGCCAGTATGTGCCCGTTTCGATGGCGGTACAGCGGTTTTTCGCTCAAGCAACAGCGCATTCTGGCGCATGATCCGGTAAACACGTTTGGCATTGATCGCAGGCATACCATCAAGTTCGGCCTGTCTGCGAAGCAGCGCCCATACCCGACGATAACCATACGTGGGCAGCTCTCCGATAACATGGTGTATACGGAGAAGCACATCCGTATCATCTGAGTGACGGCTGCGGCGACCATCTTTCCAGTCATCGGTTCGTCTGAGAATTACGTGCAACTGCGCACGCGACACCCGGAGACAACGGCTGACTAAGCTTACTCCCCATCCCCGGGCAATAAGGGCGCGTGCGCTATCCACTTTTTTGCACGCCCGTATTCAACGGCTTCTTTAAGGAGTTCATTTTCCATCGTTTTTTTGCCGAGCAGGCGCTGGAGTTCTTTAATCTGCTTCATGGCAGCAGCAAGTTCAGAGGCAGGAACGACCTGCTCTCCTGCGGCCACAGCAGTAAGACTTCCCTCCTGGTATTGCTTGCGCCAGAGAAATAACTGGCTGGCTGCCACACCGTGTTGCCGGGCAACAAGGGAGACCGTCATTCCCGGTTCAAAACTCTGCTGAACAATAGCGATCTTTTCCTGTGTAGTACGCCGTCTGCGTTTCTCCGGTCCTAAGACATCAATCATCTGCTCTCCAATGACTAGTCTAAAAACTAGTATTAAGACTATCACTTATTTAAGTGATATTGGTTGTCTGGAGATTCAGGGGGCCAGTCTAGGGTAGTGATGTACAGACAAAGCGTACACCAAAGCAACCAGAGATATAATGGTACGTTATTATTTTTCATGTTGGCTGAGGCAGGCGACTAAAATAACAGACTAAGGAGGATTAACTGTTTAATTCTTTGGAACAAAAAAATGCAGTTCCTGATCATCACACACCATTGAATAAACATTTTGCTTCGGTTGCGTTCATGATAGCCAGTCCTGTAGATGCTGATGGCGGGAGCTGCTGCCCTTGTGCCAGCGGCAGTGGCTGCCGGGAGCACGCTCCAGTCGGAACAGAAATCGGTTGTCGCGTAGTACCACCACGAGACAGTTATCCGGCGTGCAGAAACGTCGGGCAAGCTCATCGGGGTCTGTCGGTGTTTTCGTTGAAAACAGCCTGCGTTTGCAGTGTGCGTCGACGACCAGTATTTGCAGTCGTCCGGGATGTTGCTGTGGCATCAAAGACTCCTTCCGGAACGGGAAAAGAAGCAGCTGTACCGTCATAACTGCACGTACCGGTTGCGAAAAAACGGCACAAGCGAGTAGTGACAGAAAGAATGTCGGAAACGGCAGGAAGGGCGGTACAGGCTGCGAAGACTGGAAACGGGGTATGCCGGGGATTACACATCCTCAGTGTAATGTGATAGTCGTCTGCTCCTGTGTTGCACCCCAGACATCTTCTGGCAAGCTGGGCAGCCCGATAAATAGGGTGTGAAAGAGGGTTTCTCTGCGTTCGATCCCGAATTGATGTTCGTATCCTCTCACCACCTGAAATCCTTCGTCGGAGAATATTAACTCTGCCGTTTCCAGAAGCTGCATAGTTTTGCGGTGTAGTGGAGTGATCAGCTGCAACGTAACTGGTGCCCTCATATCGCCTGTCGGTAGAAAACACTCTTCGGTGCGACTTAGTTGTAGCAGATGGCGTTTCCCGGAACAGGCCCGTTCAATGGATTCATTGAACACCCTCTCAGGCCATGGGCAGACATAAGTGCGCCAGCCTGCTTTCTGTAATTTACCCAGCGCAGCCCGAAAACGAAACAACGGACATTCCCCGACAGTGGCAGAGCTGAGAAAGAGCGTATTCAGCGTTCCGATGATGGGAATATTGCGATCTTTTTCGGTCAATGCTTTTAACGCCATGATTTCGCCAGGGAGACTACGGAACTCAGGATGTCTGCTGGCACCAGAAAGCCATTCAAGCAGGTAATGCCGTAATCCGGTTTCACTGGTTATATTGTGGTTTTCCTGTGCCGTTTTCAGGGCATTCAGTGCACACCAGAGCAACTGGCGCACGGGATGTTCTGTCGTGGTCATGCGAATGTCCTACTGTGAGATGAAAAGAAGACCGGTATCCGTTCTCTCCGCCACACGTGATGGCACGGGCCGGCCTTTGATAAAACGAATCAATACTCTGGGGTGAAGCCTTTTATTTCTTTCGCCATTAAGAAATACACGGTTCCATCAAAAGACAGGGGGAGTCCATGGTGGGGATGGCTTCGTGCAGGCTTCACTCCGGAATATTCTCTTGAATTGAAAAAAGCCCGGCCCGAAGGCCGGGAAATACTGGCTATGGGATGTTTACAAGGCGCTCCATAAAGCCGTGATGTTCGGCATTTGATACCAGTTCCAGGAGCAGGGATATCCTCGACTCAGGCTGGAGAGTATTTTCCATTCTGAGGAGATACTGATATTGTGCTTTTGTCAGCCATATGCTGGAAGCCGCATTCAGCTCTTCCCTGGCTCCCGGATTTAGCACAGGGTCCGGGTAAATCTTCATTAATCCATCAACAATATCTTTATTGACGGGTTTTATTTCACCGCCAAACTTCACGAAATCAATGAAGGCGCTATGGCGACGTAATGCCGATACTGGTTGAATGTCAAAATTAGCCAGAATAAAAAAGTACCCTGGAAAAATAGCGAATATTCTTTCACGGTAACAGCACCTGGAGTCTGCCCGTCTTATCTTTCTTGTTATTAATGGAGTCCATGGTACGACGTTTTGCTCATTCAGCCATGAGAATAAAGATTCTCTGTTTTTGCCGGCTGTATTATATTGCGCAAGATACCAGTTCCGGTTATTCAGGTGTTCTATATTCACGAAGTTCAACGCTCCGCGCAAAACCGATCCATGATGGACGATTTTGCGATGTCAGGCGAATATGCTAAATCATATGTCTGAAGCAGTGTCCAGCCCATATCTGGATAAACTGCAGTTCTGACAGGCATATAACCAGCAGACTCTAGTACGTTCTGTATCGGTGATTTGGCGAACTCACAGATAAAGAACGGCTAAGCACTAATATCAGCAATACAGTGGCACAGTATTGTGATACGCGAAATAAAACATCAGCACGTCAGTTCAGAGTAAGGTCGCCATATATCGGGCATGAGCCAGATACAAATAATTGGGACACCGTCTGAAGTGATTTGCTTTATTAAAGTAACTTGTGCTTGGTGTTTATGTTTATCAATTTGGGATCGCCTGTAAAGTGCAAAATGCAATTTCCATGAAAGTGTCCCCTTTAATGGGGACACCTGTTCACATTTTTTCGTTTTCTTTAGCTGTATTGCTAATCATGAAAACGAACGTTCGCATCAGCACAGCAGAGCGAAGTGCATCATATCCTTCCAGATTTAAGTTCTTCAGGCTTCGCTTCAGGTAGGTTCGTACCGTTTCGGGAGAAAGCCGACAGTTCTGAGCAATGGCGTCGTAAGGAACACCCATTGCGTAAAAAACGCAGACTTTAAGCTGGTTTGTTGATAGCTCGGGAAACATGCCTTCCAACAGAGTGATGGCCGGGAGTTTCTGTATCAGTTGAGGTGACATAGCAAAGGTCTCCGATGACAACTAAAAACGCTATCACTGAGTTCCTACGCTCATTGGTGATAGCCCAGACGGGGGTAGGAATACCGGCGTCATCGGAAACCGGCCAGGCTAATGCCTGCCCCGCCTGAGCTACCATAGATGACGACAAGAAATACAAGTTCCTGTCTTTATGGTATGGCAAAAAACGACGCCAAATGAAGAAATTAACTTCTGCGCCGACGATGACTACGCGGGTTCCTACGCCCGATCACAGTTTTGCCTGTGACCAGTAAAGGGTACTTAGTATAACGCACCGAGTCAACTAACAGCTTAAAAAACATACAAAAAAGCGTCAAAACTTAACGCTCCGCGCCGAAGCGATCCAGGCGTGATGCTTCTGCTTTGTGGCGTTCGAACATGCTGGTCCATATGCACGAAACGGTGTCTGACCCTCGTCCAGACAATCCGCAGTTCTGACGAACATATGAACAAATATGCTCTTGTAGAGGCTGTTGTTACACAATTGGCGGGTTGTGTAACAAATGGTTTTATCATCTAAGAATTATTCTATTTACGATCGAATGATCTACAAAATGATTTTTTAAAGGTTTTTTAGATCGTTTAATTGCATTAAAACAGAATATTATTCTGTTAGGTGGATCGGTTGTAAGATAAATGATCGTGAGCAGGACAAAAGTCGATCTTTTAATCCAAAAGAAGGATCTAAAGCAGAAAAATCTGCTTTTAAAAATAGATTTTATTTTTTTGACGCAGGTCAAGATTAACTTATTAGAGGTATCAGTGAGGAGGCACTGGAAGAGAAGAGATCGTTGTAATGCTTTTCAAATTAACGTAAAGCGGGTATATTTCGGCTGTTATTAGCTGTGCAGAGGGTGGCACTCTGTGGAGCAAAGCGGCGAAAGTCGGACGGCAGAATGCGCCATAAGGCATTCAGGAGAGATGGCATGTACGGGCAGTAAGTCAGAAGACTGAAGATGTTCCGGAAGCCATAAAAGGAAAACCCCCACTATCTTTCTTACGAACTTGGCGGAACGACGAAAGATAGTGGGGGCCTCACAGAATACGGGTAAAGTATAATGAAACCGTACCAGAGATTCAACCCTGTGCAGTGTATAAATACACGGCACAATCGCTCCGCCATAAGCGACAGCTTGTGGCAGGTCTGAAGAATACTCCATATAACGCAGTACACTGGTGTCAGTTAGCACCCGAAGAGCAGATCCGTTTCTGGGAAGACTATGAAGCGGGAAGGGCGACCACTTTCCTGGTTGAACCGGAAAGGAAGCGCACGAAGCGTCGTCGTGGTGAGCACTCCACCAAACCCAAATGCGAAAATCCGTCCTGGTATCGTCCTGAGCGCTATAAGGCGCTGAGCGGGCAGCTCGGGCACGCCTACAACCGTCTGGTGAAAAAGGACCCGGTGACCGGCGAGCAGAGCCTGCGCATGCACATGTCTCTGCATCCTTTTTACGTGCAGAAACGAACGTATGCCGGTCGCAAATATGCTTTCCGTCCGGAAAAACAACGCCTCCTCGATGCCGTCTGGCCGGTTCTGGTCAGCTTCAGTGATGCGGGCACACATACCGTAGGCATGAGTGTTTCCCGTCTGGCCAGAGAAATCAGCCCGAAAGACAGCAAGGGGAAGGTTATTCCGGAACTGGAAGTGACGGTCTCCCGCCTTTCCCGTTTGCTGGCCGAACAGGTACGTTTTGGTGTGCTGGGTGTTTCAGAGGAAACCCTGTGGGACCGTGAAACCCGCCAGCGTCTGCCACGTTACGTCTGGATAACACCGGCAGGCTGGCAGATGCTGGGCGTCGACATGGTGAAACTTCACGAACAGCAGCAGAAGCGGTTGCGTGAAAGTGAAATCCGCCAGCAACTCATCCGGGAAGGCGTACTGCGTGAGGATGAAGATATCTCCGTACATGCGGCCAGAAAACGCTGGTATCTGCAGCGCAGCCAGGATGCACTGAAACACCGTCGTGCAAAAGCGGCAGCCAGTAAGCGCGCCAGACGTCTGAAGAAACTGCCTGCCGACCAGCAGATTCATGAGATGGCAGAGTATCTCAGGAAGCGTCTGCCGCCGGATGAAGCCTATTTTTGTTCCGATGACCATCTGAAGCGACTGGCCATCAGGGAGTTGCGTCAGCTTGAACTGACGCTGGCTGCGCCACCGCCGCACTAGACAGCACCATTCCTTCAGCACTGAATCATCGCCAGCCCCTCCGGGGCTTTCGGCGCTGATTCCGCTCAGCCCAAAATCTGCAGTAATCACCTTAAATCCCCTCAGAGGGGCATATCTGCCCATAAAACCACGTATCAGTCATCAGAACATGGCCACGTTGTTTCAGTTATCCACATAAATCCGCAAACAAAGAACTTTAAAAAGCTGCAAACCTGAAACAGCAAACCTGCAATATAGTCCTAACCCCATTATTTAATCCCCTGCGTTGCTTCGCCGCAGGGAAAGTCTTTATCTCTGAAACCACTGTGAACAAATACAAAGAGGCCTTCGCTTGCAGCGGCCAAGGCCTCGCCGCTCAGAATCTAAAAGCACCTCCCACGCTAACGCGCGGGCCCCGAACCTCACCGTTCTGAAACCACCGCGAAAACATCAGGAATAAAAAACACCACACAAACGCAGCACCGTGCCCACCCCTCATAACTGAAAAGCGAAGCCGCCCCCGCCCGAAGGGCGGGAACAACATCGCTTTTAATTATGAATGTTGTAACTACATTGTCATCGCTGCCAGTCTTCTGGCTGGAAGTCCTCAGTACACGCTCGTAAGCGGCCCTGACGGCCCGCTAACGCGGAGATACGCCCCGACTGCGGGTAAACCCTTGTCGGGACCACTCCGACCGCGCACAGAATCTATTTCTTGGCTGAAAGCGGATATGGCTTAGCAGGATGGGGATGGGTAAGGTGAAATCTATCAATCAGTACCGGCTGACGCCGGGCTTCGGCGGTTTTGTTTCTGTGCCATATGTAACAACGGAGTGCCGCCTTACATGCGCTGACGCGCATTATTTGCCTTGTTTCGTCTGAAAGTAATCACTATGATTAAATATGATTAACAGCTAATCGGATATGCAAATGAAAAACAATACCGCACAGGCAACAAAAGTAATTACCGCGCATGTGCCATTACCTATGGCTGATAAAGTCGACCAGATGGCCGCCAGACTGGAACGCTCCCGGGGCTGGATTATCAAACAGGCGCTTTCTGCATGGCTTGCCCAGGAGGAGGAGCGTAATCGCCTGACGCTGGAAGCCCTGGACGATGTGACATCCGGACAGGTTATCGACCATCAGGCTGTACAGGCCTGGGCGGACAGCCTCAGTACTGACAATCCGTTACCGGTGCCACGCTGATGGAACTGAAGTGGACCAGTAAGGCGCTTTCTGATTTGGCGCGGTTATATGATTTTCTGGTGCTGGCCAGTAAACCTGCGGCCGCCAGAACGGTGCAGTCCCTGACACAGGCTCCGGTCATTCTGTTAACTCATCCACGTATGGGGGAACAGTTATTTCAGTTTGAACCCAGGGAGGTCAGACGGATTTTTGCTGGCGAGTACGAAATCCGTTACGAACTTACTGGCCAGACTATTTATGTATTGCGCCTGTGGCACACACGAGAAAACAGGTAGATTGTGTGTGGGGACAACTTAACATAGCCTGCAGATATTAATTCTGGAACATTATTATCAGGCCAGATATTTTGCATTCCATTAAATAATCTTGTAGGAGATAAAATGAATTACGATGAAATAACGAAAATTACCGCTGAACGTATTAGCGACTACATGACTGAAGCAGTTAATACAGACTCTATAGCCGTTGCGGAAATGTTTCATAACGCTGCATGGGGAGTGCGAACATTGTGGTTTGAACTCGTCACAAAAATAGATATAGATATACATAAAAAGAACAGGTATGCGAGTTATGATCTTAGAAGGAAAATCGAAATGCAGCATGAAGAGTTTCAGAAAATGACAGAGCGCGAGCAAGTGCCTTTATTGAAATCGCCAGAATAATAGAAACAGAACAAGTACATTGCTGTATTGTTTTTTCCTTGAATATTGAATCGCGGTGCCCATGTACTACGATTCCTTTCGTGTCATTTATCATTGCACACTTTCCCTGACTGAGCGTAAAACACTGACTACTTTCCCCTCAAACTCCTGGACGGCGAATGCAAAATTGGTCTGTTCCAGCCTAGAATATGTTACTTTTTCATGACCGAACCCGAAATTTTGCGCGTCAACAAGAGACGTTGTGTAAACTCAGTCCTTTTATCTGGCAGGTTAACCCCTATCAATCTTAGGATGAAACCACGCCATCCTCTGTTTGCCTTGTTATTAATTTCATAAAGACGATTGTTTTCCTCTCGTAGTTTTGTCCACTCTAAACAAAGTGTTATATAATCCAGTTCTGTGATGTGTTTCACTTTTCCATTGACAGTTACAGTGTTTATTCCATTTCCTGTGATCATCATCTTATGCCTTTTTTATCTTCATTTGGGACCGTGCTTTTCTTCGGAGTATCATTATTCGTTAACTGCTGTTTATCAATAAAATTCCTGATGTTATCAAGTGCTTCCTTTGTTTTTAGAATGCGCTTGATATCCATTTCATCCCGCCCGGTCATTCTTTTTCCGGACAAAAGACGCTCAAGAAGCTCCTGTTTCGCATCAGGAGAATCTTTGGCGAGATCCATCAGGTTAAGCAAATCTTCACGATCGAGAGGAAAGAAGTATTTTACAAAATACTTGAAAAGCGAAAGAAAGTAGTATGCTGTCCATGCAATACAGAAACCGATTCTGAGAAACTCATTGTCAACTATACAGAAATACAGGTATATAATCAGGAGAATAGGTAAAATCCATAATACTATAGCTAAAAAAATATATACGGGGATCAGGCGTCTGTATGCCCGTTCATGTTTATTCAGGATGAATAAAATCTTCTCCGCTTCTGAATCACACATAACATTCTCTTCCCATTTTTTCTGATACGTAATGTCCACCTGTTATCAGGAGTGTTTATTGCCCAGAAATATTCTCCTGCTGTGCCTGCATCCTGAGCCACTTTTGTTCTAATGTCGCCAGTCTGCGACCGGCACTCTGTGCTTCAGAGTCTGAGACCTGCCCTTTGGGGTGACCATCCAGGCCATAACGTGGGACGCCGGCGACAGCTGTCCGCTGCAGATATACGCGGCGGGATGTGATGCAGGACACTGCACAGAGCCATTCGTCCATGGTCAGTTCTGTCTCCGGGTGTTCTGCCAGAAATGCCGAAATATCATTGTTTATGCCAATTTTCAGGGGAATAAATCCACCACCTTCAGCACGAAGATGAGGAAACAGGGCCTTTATTTTTTCCACGCACTCGTGAGTATACTCACGGGTCCAGTGGGAGGGACGTGGAAAACGGTGTCTTTTCTTTTTCTTCTTCCTGGCTGGCGCTTCGGGGATATGTGTTTCGACGGCAGATGAATTTATTCCGGCGGGGGCTGATTCTGCCGTCTGTTCAGTAAATACAGGTGTGATAATATCTGTTTTTTCGGATAAGGACGGTGGCGAAAAAGTACGACGTTTTTTCACCACAATGACGGGAGTTTTCCTTTCTTCCTGATTTTTTCCCATAAATACCTCGGCTGGCTGGTTTTACTCTTTAATAATATCACAATCCATAAATTAGTAAATTTTCCATCAGGTGATTTTTCATGGCTAATAAGTCCGTTCTCTGAATATTTATACTCGAGGTAGTAACAGTTATGGCGTGACAGTCGAATTGATATTCTACTGAACCCTGACAGAAACATGGTTGATATATTCTCTCAC
Organism: Klebsiella michiganensis; assembly: GCF_015139575.1. Lineage (GTDB taxonomy): Bacteria > Pseudomonadota > Gammaproteobacteria > Enterobacterales > Enterobacteriaceae > Klebsiella > Klebsiella michiganensis. The sequence continues at coordinate 52,175 of NZ_AP022548.1, forward strand.
TTTAATGTTGTCATGATATAAATAAAAACAATTCATTCGAAAGGATATCAGAAGAAGATACCGGGGCGCACAGTTCATCTCTGCCTTTGTTTCATGGGGTGTTCTTTGTATATTTTACTTACTGTTTAAGCATGTACATAAGGAGTGCTTTCATTATGCCAATGATACTTGTAAAGAAGAATCCCCGGGGCAAAGTGATTCGGGAGCTTAGCAGTGAGGAAGAGACTGCAGTAAAGACGGTCTGTGGACTGAAAAAGCCAGCAACCATGGTACTACATAACCTGGCCAATGATATTCTCCGGGAAATGCGTGAGTATGATGCATGGTTACAGTGTGACTGTATTCCGGGAGATTCGCCGGCCATGAATTTTGCTGCTCTTAAAAACAATACGGGTACTCTTTATCTGTCCAGTTTTAATCATGAGCATGCACCTGAATGCCCCATGTATCGTCAGTTATCCGGAAATGAAGAGGAAACATCTTCCGGAGCAAGCCGGCATCCCGTTAGCACCCGTATAAATTACAGAAACTTTTTACCACCTGATGACAGTAATTCTGTTATCAGACTGCAGGCCCGCTCTGCTTACCATAATGGTGAGAGCTCCTCCGTTCGCAAGAAACGTCCGCGCCTTGCCCGTTTACTCCTGTCTCTTATTGACGATGCTGGGCTGAATAAACTGGATTCCCTGGCTAATCCCCGTATCCGGACTAATTATCGTGAGTGTCTTGATGCCATACGGCAGGTTACACTGCAGCAGGAGTATATTCGGGGAAGATCCTTATCTGAAATTATCCATTTCCGGCCTGGAATGTCTGAAAGGTCTCAGGAGCGGTTAATGGAAACGCTGGAGAATTCAGAACGACACTGGCCTGCCAGAAGAAAGCATATGTTCTTTCAGATTTTTATGGCGCAGCACATCTGTCGTGATGCTGTGGAAATTCACTGGGCGAACGGTAATATTCAGGTCATCAGACCTGTGCGGGGGATCAGTATTAATGGTGAAGCGCAGGGCGGAATACGTCCCCCTTACTGGGTTATTCTTGCTTTTTGCCGGAGTGCCGATGGCAGAATCATCTGCAGTGAAGGGTATGCTCATGCTCTTTATCAACTGACATGTCCGGTGCCTGTGGACAGCAAACTGGAACGAAACACGCTCACTGCTCTTCTGAATGTGGCCAGCTGGCTTAAAAGAAAGCCAGGTACGCCGGAATTAAGTCTGGAAAGGCCCCTGTTTGATACAGAAGTTTATGTTAATGGTGAAAAGAAATATGTCCTGCCGGATTTCATTGTCACAGCAAGGGCTCCTGACGGAAAGACGGCCAGAGTGGTCATCGAAACGATGGGATATGAAGACAGTGATTACTGCGCGAGAAAATCCAGGCAGCATACCGGCATGAAGCAGATTGGTGTTCTGCATACCGATCCACCGAAATGGCTGGATAACGATCATCCCCCTTTTGAGAAACATATGTACGGTGTTTTTATGCATCTCAGGTACTGAGATATTTTGTGGCTCAGTTCTGTAACTTTTCCCGTAACATTGTCTGTTGTTACGGGAAAGTCCGTTTTTTGTATTGCACCAGAGAATACCCAGACTGTGATGCTGCCACAGCGTCAGCAGGCTTTCTGAACGGTGTAACATCACTTCATGTTAATGATAATCACTATCATTAAATCTTGACATGCCATTTTCTCCTTAATAAATTAATACTGTATATGTATCCATATACGTAAGCAGTTAATTCATTTGTTTTCCTCAGAGGATGAAGGAGATACCGAATGTCTGACCCTGTACGTATTACAAATCCCGGTGCAGAATCGCTGGGGTATGATTCAGATGGCCATGAAATTATGGCCGTTGATATTTATGTAAACCCTCCACGTGTCGATGTCTTTCATGGTACCCCGCCTGCATGGAGTTCCTTCGGGAACAAAACCATCTGGGGCGGAAACGAGTGGGTCGATGATTCCCCAACCCGAAGTGATATCGAAAAAAGGGACAAGGAAATCACAGCGTACAAAAACACGCTCAGCGCGCAGCAGAAAGAGAATGAGAATAAGCGTACTGAAGCCGGAAAACGCCTCTCTGCGGCGATTGCTGCAAGGGAAAAAGATGAAAACACACTGAAAACACTCCGTGCCGGAAACGCAGATGCCGCTGATATTACACGACAGGAGTTCAGACTCCTGCAGGCAGAGCTGAGAGAATACGGATTCCGTACTGAAATCGCCGGATATGATGCCCTCCGGCTGCATACAGAGAGCCGGATGCTCTTTGCTGATGCTGATTCTCTTCGTATATCTCCCCGGGAGGCCAGGTCGTTAATCGAACAGGCTGAAAAACGGCAGAAGGATGCGCAGAACGCAGACAAGAAGGCCGCTGATATGCTTGCTGAATACGAGCGCAGAAAAGGTATTCTGGACACGCGGTTGTCAGAGCTGGAAAAAAATGGCGGGGCAGCCCTTGCCGTTCTTGATGCACAACAGGCCCGTCTGCTCGGGCAGCAGACACGGAATGAAAGGGCCATTTCAGAGGCCCGGAATAAACTCAGTTCGGTGACGGAATCGCTTAACACGGCCCGTAATGCATTAACCAGAGCTGAACAACAGCTGACGCAACAGAAAAACACGCCTGACGGCAAAACGATAGTTTCCCCTGAAAAATTCCCGGGGCGTTCATCAACAAATCATTCTATTGTTGTGAGTGGTGATCCGAGATTTGCCGGTACGATAAAAATCACAACCAGCGCGGTCATCGATAACCGTGCAAACCTGAATTATCTTCTGACCCATTCCGGTCTGGACTATAAACGCAATATTCTGAATGACCGGAATCCGGTGGTGACAGAGGATGTGGAAGGTGACAAGAAAATTTATAATGCTGAAGTTGCTGAATGGGATAAGTTACGGCAACGATTGCTTGATGCCAGAAATAAAATCACCTCTGCTGAATCTGCGGTAAATTCGGCGAGAAATAACGTCAGTGCCAGAACAAATGAACAAAAGCATGCAAATGACGCTCTTAATGCCCTGTTGAAGGAAAAAGAGAATATCCGTAGCCAGATTGCTGACATCAATCATAAAATAGCTGAAGAGAAAAGAAAAAGGGATGAAATAAATATGGTAAAGGATGCCATAAAACTCACCTCTGATTTCTACAGAACGATATATAATGAGTTCGGTAAACAAGCATCCGAACTTGCTAAGGAGCTGGCTTCTGTATCTCAAGGGAAACAGATTAAGAGTGTGGATGATGCACTGAACGCTTTTGATAAATTTCGTAATAATCTGAACAAGAAATATAGCATACAAGATCGCATGGCTATTTCTAAAGCCCTGGAAGCTATTAATCAGGTCCATATGGCGGAGAATTTTAAGCTGTTCAGTAAGGCATTTGGTTTTACCGGAAAAGTTATTGATCGTTATGATGTTGCTGTGGAGTTACAAAAGGCTGTAAAAACAGACAACTGGCGTCCATTTTTTGTAAAACTTGAATCACTGGCAGCAGGAAGAGCTGCTTCAGCAGTTACAGCATGGACGTTTTCCGTCATGCTGGGAACCCCTGTAGGTATTCTGGGTTTTGCAATTATTATGGCTGCAGTGAGTGCGCTTGTTAATGATAAGTTTATTGAGCAGGTCAATAAACTTATTGGTATCTGACACATAATGATGCCCTTTCATTTTCCTGAAAGGGCTTTGCAGAATATAAATATTAAGTAAATGGCAACCACAGGAACTGATATAACGAAACAGAATAATTCAAATATTGCAGTTAAGCTTCCGCCAACTGGATTTGTAAAGAAGTCTTTTTGCCAGAATTCTTTCCCTGTAAACCTTATTACCATTTTCTGTATTATCCTCATTGAAAAAGGAAAAGTAATGGCGCTGATAATGCATCCGATGAACGCATAAAACATTCTTGCATTTTCCTGGTTATCTTTCCATCCCAGATAAAAAACTGTAAGAATAATGAGGCTTGGTATCAGGCTCTTCAGTAAATACTTTACAGATATATCCAGTTTCATCTGGTTTCTCCTTTATTGTTATCGTGTACCGGTGCGTGATAACATAATCACAGTATGATAATAATAATCAATAACAATAAGCTGTGTCACGTTTACATCATGGAACGGAGGTGCTCCTGTGACCTTTGAGCAGAAAAAAGCCCGGGCCATTGCCCTGATGGACAGCAAAAAGATGTGGCGGAGCAATTATGCCCCTCCTCTTCTGCGTATTCTCTGGCGGCTGGGTATCCGGCTTCCGCCATTACCCTTTATGCCGTTCTGGCAGGTCACGCTGTTGATGGGGAGCTTATGGGGCATTTCCTGGGGATGTGCAATGTGGTTTATCTACTGGGGGCCGTCAGGAATGGTGGCAGGTGAGGCCATTATTATAAGTATCACGGGTGGTTTTTTGTTCGGACTGCTCATGGCCTCTTTCCACTGGTGGCGCAGGAAAGTTAACCGGCTGCCATCATGGGATGACGTGTAAACCGTGCTGGTATGTTTTTACGGGGTGACGCTTTCATTAACCTGTACACGAACCTCCATTCCGGCATCGTGACAGGCCTGCAGCCACTGCGCCACTTCCAGCGGATCGCCCTCCAGGCGTACCACCCTGCCTTCTTTATTCCATAACTGCAGACAGGTGCTGCCGTCGAGACGTACCACAAAATCCCCACGGCAGGCCTGATACGTCATGCCGTTCAGCTCCACCGCCAGATCAGTGGCAGAAGTGCCGTCTGCGGGCAGACCTGCGGCCGGGACCAGCGGCAGTACGACGACTTCTGCCGCACGCTGTTCTGCCCGGAGGCGGTCCTGTTCTGCCAGCAGCAGAGGCTGTGCCACGGCCCGGCCGGCGTCCGTCAGCTCGACAGCCAGCTGCAGATTCGGGGCGCGCAGGGTACGAAGCCAGCCGGCATCCTCCAGACGACGGCAGGAGGCGCGCAGGTTTGGCCCGTAGACCGGGGCCTCCCCGCTTCGTTCCAGCACCCGTTCCAGGTCCCGCGTCAGCACGGGTCCCGGCCGTTTTTCATCAAGGGCAGCCAGCACAATCAGCACTCTCCGCTGCAGTGGCGACGGTCGGCGGCTCTGGGTCATTACCTGTCATCCTCCGGCCAGATGAGGTTTCTGAGGCGCTGAAAGTCGGCGTCAATGAGCTCCTGTCTCTTTATGGCATTCATTGAGGCATAGCCATTTATGGCCAGTTCATGCCAGAAGATCAGCACGGCTCCGGCTTTGGCTGACTCGCAGAGATAAATCGCGCCCTGGCTGTCCAGATTGCATTCCCGGATGCGTTTTTCCGCAAACCGGGTCAGTTGTTCATAGCTGAGTGAAAACACCCTTTCTTCATCCATCCTGCACACTCCATCTGATAATCTCCTGTTAAGAATTAAATCATATATGAACTGATTTATTTCTGTGTATGTAAATATCATATCAGGTATGATTGTATGATTAATGATAAATATCATATCTACTATGATTTTATATTTTTTATCTTATAATCATATTAATTGCCCGTTTCCCGCCGCGCAGATCCGGTTTCCGGCGGAGACGGATCTTCCTCTCCCCCCACACAACGCCACCTCCTGTCAGCACAACATGTAGTGCTGAATTCAGCTGCTAATGACACTATATGTTGTGTCATCTCCCTGGCCTGTGATGCGCCGCGCAGGGGCGGAAAACAGCGATATGATTATTTTCTCAGCGTGGTACACTTCCGGAAAGTTGTGATATTCCGGAAAGTCGGATCTGACGGAAACGGCTCTCCGGTAATTTAACGGCGTGGTTATATGGATGCTTGTTATCATGGTGATGATGATAACGGCATGATGTTATCAGACGGCGTGACGGTAAGGGCAGTGATGATGGATGACGTTATCGCATGACCGTCCCTGCCCGGAAAAGAAAAAGGAGTCACCCATGTTTTTTATTGAGAATGAAGGTCAGGCTGTCGCCGGAACGGATTACTGGCAGTCTGTACAGGCGCAGGCCGGATATGTCTACCTCAGCTGGAATGCCGGCGCAGCCAGGCTGCTTGTCCCGGATGCGGCAAAACATTTACTCAGGGAGATGCGGGGGGCTGAGTACGTCATCATCAGTAAGGGAACGCTGCATGGCCGCGATGCGCTGGAACTGGTATTTGAAGACGGCAGCGATGCGCCGTTTGTGATCCACATGCTGAGTGAGCAGTGCGATCGCCTGCTCCCCGAAAACAACCAGGGCGGGGGTTTTGTTGTCACCGTCTGGACGCGTGGCGGTAACCAGCTCCGTTATCCGGGAAAGTACCGTGTTGTGGAAAACCTGCCCGACGTTTCCCCGTGGAGTGAACACTGATATGCAGTACCTGCCGGCACCGATCCACCATGCCCGGGATGCTGCTCAGCTTCCTGTTGCCATCGATTATCCGGCAGCGCTGGCACTCCGCCAGATGTCGATGGTTCATGATGAACTGCCAAAATACCTGCTGGCCCCTGAAGTGAGCGCCCTGCTCCATTACGTCCCGGATCTGCGCCGCAAGATGCTGCTGGCCACACTGTGGAACACCGGTGCGCGCATTAATGAAGCACTGGCGCTGACGCGGGGGGATTTTTCGCTCACGCCTCCGTATCCGTTTGTGCAGCTGGCCACTCTGAAGCAGCGGACAGAAAAAGCCGCCAGGACGGCAGGAAGGATGCCCGTCGGTCAGCAGACTCACCGTCTGGTTCCGCTCTCCGACGCCTGGTACGTCAGCCAGCTGCAGACGATGGTGGCCACACTGAAAATCCCCATGGAACGGCGTAATAAACGAACAGGCAGGACAGAGAAAGCGCGGATCTGGGAAGTGACGGACAGAACGGTCAGGACCTGGATTGGGGAGGCGGTTACCGCCGCTGCCGCTGATGGTGTGACGTTCTCTGTCCCGGTCACGCCACATACGTTCCGCCATTCCTATGCGATGCACATGCTGTATGCCGGTATACCGCTTAAGGTTCTGCAGAGTCTGATGGGGCATAAGTCCATCAGCTCAACAGAGGTCTACACGAAGGTGTTTGCACTGGATGTGGCTGCACGGCACCGGGTGCAGTTTTCGATGCCTGAGTCCGATGCGGTGTCTATGCTCAAAAGAATTCCATAAGCTCTGACTTTTTTAAATCCCTTTCGGATATCTCATGGATATATTATCGGTATTTCATATTCTGTTGACATGCAGGACCGGTATAGAGTAAAAAAACATCTATTGAGTACCTCTTGGATATCCGAAAGGTGTCTTATGGGGGCTTTATGGGTATTACATGTGGATTCTGGAGATACACTATGCCTGTTATTGCTAATACGCATCCCAAAGGTGGTGTGGGTAAGACAACTTCATCCGTAAACATTGTTGGTGAAATGAAGTCTGATACAGTTGATCTGGATACTCATACCGGGCTTTCTATCATTCTGGGGCTGAGACCTGAAGGAAAAGAAATTTCCGTGAAAGTACCCAAAACAGTGGATGAGTTAATCGAAATTATGACTCCCTACAAGAACAGCGATAAGACGTTACTTATTGACTGTGGGGGATTTGACTCAGATCTTACCCGTACTGCGATTGCCTTTGCAGACTGCGTTATTGTCCCTTCAAAAGACTCCCTGACTGAACGTATTGGTTTGATGCATTTTGATGGAGTACTGGACGAAATCAGCTCTATCATGGGGACCGATATAACTGCTCACCTGTATCTCTGTAAAGTTAATCCTAACAAGAAGAAATTCCCTAAGCTTGATGCAATCCTGCCATCGTTCAAACATCTGAAGCTGATGAAGAGCCGCATTTCTGCTCGTGCAGAATTTGAGGATGTCATTGAGACTGGGATGGGAATCACTGAGTCTGTTCATGGGCGCTATTCGGCAGGAGGTAAGGAAGTTATTGCCCTGATCGAAGAAATCAATCATCTGATTGAAAATAACAAACAGTAAGGTGTGTCTATTGGGTATCCATATAGTATCCTTTGGGTTTTTAATGGATATCTTTTAAGTATCTAACAAACATCCTGGGTTATCTCATGAGCAAAGCGAAATTTAGTGCACAGGCTGAAAAACTGAAAAACCTGGTGGATTCTGCCAGATTACAAACTTCTTCTTCTGCCGTAACAGCAACAGCCCCGTCTCAGCCAAATGAAGGTGCAGAGGAAGTTTCAGGTCGTCCCGTGGCTGCCAGGACGAAGGCTAAGAATCTTAAGGCCATACCGCTGTCGTATTTTGAAGCTCATGCGGAACTTAAAGCGACCAGTAAAACATCTCTGGATTTTAGCTCATATATTATTGAGGCTATAAGAGAGAAGCTTGAACGTGATGGTGCAATAGGTCAATAAACTATCGGATACCTTAAGGGTATCTGATGTGTGTCTTTTAAATGCGTTATGGGGATTCTTCACGTACCTAAAGAGTCCCCATTAGACATCTTTCTGTTTATGGTGACATGATTCGTCACCGCTTTCCTTTCCTCTCAGTTTCACCATTTCATTCCTTTTCCCCTAACCTGAACCATGATGTCCACGATGTTTTTATATTACATTTATGTATCACATATAACCTTCATAATGTTTTTGTATCTATGATTTCCTCTGGTCTTAAAGTTGTGTGTACAATGTACATGCAATTTATCGTGTTTTTATGTTGCATTTGTCCTTTCAGAAAGACCGTTTTTTCATTATAATTGAATATACATTGCATGTATGAAGCATGTTTGTTTTTTCTATTTGTTTATGAGCAACGGAGACTGGTTATGAAAATCTTTATTGATGATGGTTCTACCAACATTAAACTTGCCTGGTTGGAGGATGGTGACGTGAAAACGTTAATCAGCCCTAACAGCTTTAAACCGGAATGGTCTTTTAGTTTACTGGATGATGCTGCCCCGGCTAATTACGAGATCGACGGCGAGAAGTTTTCATTTGATCCATTAAGTGCTGATGCTGTCGTAACGACTGAAACACGCTATCAGTACAGTGATGTGAATGTTGTGGCCATTCAGCATGCGCTACAGCAGACCGGCCTGAAAGCGCAGCCTGTTGATGTCATCGTCACATTGCCGATCTCTGAATACCTTGACGCCAACAATCAGAAAAATAAGCAAAACATTGAAAGAAAGAAAAAAAATGTGATGCGTGAAGTACGGGTGCAGGGGAGTGATGCATTTGTTATTCGCAGTGTTTCCGTTCTTCCTGAAAGTATTCCCGCTGGTTTCAGTGTTCTTGCGGGGCTTGAGGATGATGAATCCCTTTTGATCGTAGATCTCGGTGGTACAACTCTTGATGTGTCGCATGTTCGTAGCAAAATGACAGGGATTACAAAAACCTGGTGTGATCCAAATATCGGCGTGTCCCTGATTACATCCGGGGTTAAGGAACAGATGGCTGTACATGCTAATACAAGAGTGAGCTCATTCCAGGCTGACAATATCATTGTGCACCGTAATGAACCTGACTACCTTTCCCGTCGCATTTATAATGCTGAACAGCGTGAGTCTATCATTAATGTTATCAATGAACGGCAGAAGTTGCTTATTAAACGAGTTAATGATGTCATCAGCCGTTTCACCGACTATACACATGTAATGTGTGTTGGTGGTGGGGCTGAAATTGTGGCCGAGGCTGTGAAGAACCTGACTAAGGTTCCTGATGAGCGCTTTTATCTGAGCTCATCCCCGCAGTTTGATTTAGTCATGGGAATGATAAAAATGAAAGGTGGTGTGACTAATGAGTGATGAAAATAAATCCAGACGCTGCTCATTTGAACTTTTCCCGGATGAACGGACAGGAGATAAGATAGCAGATGAGCTCATTGCAAATGAAAAACTGAAGGAGCGGGGACGTTTCATGCGCGCGATGTTAGTTACTGGTGCGGCGTTTGCAGCTATAGATAAACGTCTTCCTTTGCTGATATCGGAGTTACTGACAGAAAATACGACTCTGGATGATATTAATAAGGTGATTTCCAGCGTGATACCAGGTGCTTTTTCGGTTGAAAAGAAATTGCTTGAATTACTGGAAAAACAATCTGGTCTCCATACGTCTGTGGATTGCAGTACTCCTCTTACAGAGCAGAGTCTGTCGAGAAATGACGGTGAAGACCAGACCAGAAGAAACGCTGAAAATATGTTCGGAGATGACTGAACTAACCCAGCCTGGCCAGGGGAATATCTCGCCATTTAGTTGTATAACACTGACTCAACATTTCCCGTTTTATTTGCCATTCAGGGGCGGTTCCTCGCCCCGCAAACCACACTTTCCCTTTTCCCGACTGGTTCAGTTCATCGAGTGTTTTCATTAACTTTTCACTGTTTTTGTAACCGGCTCATTTAAACCGTCTGGTCTGTTTCCTCCGGCTCTACAAAAATAATGTCCATCATTTTTAATGGACACTATCGTATGAAACACCGGACCTGGATCACTGAAGCTTTACGTCTTCACTTTGAAGAACATTTACCCCGGGTTGTGGCCGGGCGTCGCCTGGGTGTACCAAAATCAACAGTTTGTAGTATGTTCGTGCGCTTTCGGAGAGCTGGCCTTTCGTGGCCTTTGCCCGCAGGCATGTCGGAGCAGGAACTTGATGCCTGCCTTTACGGACAATTTTCGTAAGCGGCTCGTCAGAACCGTATTGATATTTACTGAGAGCTCAGATCAACTTTCCAGGGCAACAGATCGCGTACCCGGTTTGCCGGCCAGTCCTGAATATGCTCAATAACGTAACGCAGCCATTTTTCTGGCTCCACATTGTTCAGACGGCATGTGCCGATCAGCGAGTACAACACCGCCGCATGTTCGCCACCGCTGTCGGAACCCGCGAAGAGCCAGTTTTTCCGGCCTACGGCCACTCCCCGTAAGGCGTTCTCTGCGATGTTGTTGTCGATTTCCACCCAGCCATTACTGCAGTACACGTTCAGGGCCTCCCACTGTTTCAGCAGGTATGCGAACGCTTTTGCCGTATCCGAGTGACGCGACAGTGTTTTCATCTGAGTCTGTATCCAGTCATACAGTGACTGCATCAGTGGAGCAGCTCTGGCTTTTCTTGCTGCCAGACGCTGTTCTGCTGAACATCCCCGGACTTCTGCCTCGATGACATACAGTTCACCGATACGCTGCAGGGCTTCCGTGGTGATGTCGGTTGGCACTCTTGCATGCACATCGTGGATTTTTCTCCGGGCATGGGCCATACACGCGGCTTCCGTTATTCTGCCGGATTCGTATAACGCCCGGTAACCACCGTAAGCATCGGCCTGAAGCACACCGCTGTAACCGGCCAGGTGATTTTGTGGATGGATACCTTTCCGGTCCGGACTGTACGCGAACCAGACCGCCGGGGGCATCTGTGAACCGGCGTTGCGGTCATCACGGACGTAGACCCACAGCCGGGCTGTCCGGGTTTTACCGCTGCCCGGCTCCTGGACCGGGACGGGGATATCATCAGCATGGACTTTACCGGGCATCAGCACATACTGGCGCAGGACGTCATACAGCGGCTCCAGCAGTTCAGCAACAGCACCTGTCCAGCGCCCCAGTGTGGCACGGCTCAGCTCCACTCCCTGACGACGGTATATTTCTGACTGGCGGTATAACGGCAGATGGTCTGCATATTTCCCGGTGACAACATGGGCAAGAAGCCCCGCTCCGGCATAACTGCGTGCAATGGGTTTTGAAGGTACTGGTGCCTGCACGATATGGTCGCACCGGCAACAGGCCAGTTTCGGACGTTGTGTTTCGATAACCTTAAAGGCGCTGCTGATAAGCTCCAGTTGCTCTGACACATCACATCCCAGAGAACTGAGTTCACCACCACAGGCAGGACAGCATTCCTCTTCCGGCCGGATAACCCGGGTTTCACGGGGAAGTGAGGCCGGTAACGGTTTACGGGCTGAAGACTGGCGCAGGGCGGATGGCAGTACCGGGTCATATTGCTCACCCAGCGTTTCCGCCATTTCTTCCTGAAGTGCGCTGATTCGCTCCTGTGCTTCCTGTATCTGCCGTTCGGTTTTTGCACGAAGTTTTTCTGAGCTTTTACCGAACTGCATACGTTGCAGTTTCGCAACCAGCGCCTTCAGCCGGTTGATTTCGGAAGCATAAGCCGCCACCCGCTGTGAGAGCAGGCGGTTGTATTCAGCCATCTGGCGTATGGTGTCCTGTTGCGTCTGCAACAGTGCCCGCAGGCGGGCATTCTCATGAGCAAGTGAGGTGTCCATATCCTCACTTTACAACGGGTTATATGCGAATGCCAGCGCGTTCCGTTCGTTTCGGGTGCTTCCAGTTGATACCTTCAAGAAGCATAGATAACTGAGCCGGAGTAAGGTGCACCTTGCCGTCACGGGTAACCGGCCAGACGAAGCGGCCCCGCTCCAGGCGTTTGGTGAAGAGGCACAGTCCGTCACTGTCAGCCCACAACACTTTTATCTGGTCACCCCGGCGTCCGCGGAAGATGAACAGGTGTCCGGAGAACGGGTCATCCTTCAGGACGTTCTGAACTTTTGAGGCCAGGCCGTTAAAGCCATTTCGCATATCGGTGATACCGGCAACCAGCCAGATACGCGAACCTGCAGGGAGAGATATCATCAGTGGCTGCTCCCTTTTATTTCGCGGATAAGTGTCTGTAATAACGCCGGCGTCAGTTTACCTTTAAGCCTGAGAGTTCCGGCCGGCAGAACCAGCTCACAACACAGACTGTCGGACGGTGTATTTATCTGCTCTGGTTCCTGTGCCGGAGCCGGGATTTTATTATCCGGCTCCGGCGTTAACGTCACGGGAAGCAGTGCCGGCATATTTTTTCCGGAAGGCAGCAGGCCACCTTTCCGGTATTGATGGCGCCAGTTGAAGAGCAGGTTATCGTTGATTCCGTTTTCCCGGGCGATCTGCGCCACACAGGCTCCGGGCTGCAGTGACTGTTCCACTAAGGCGATTTTAAACTCATAAGGGAAGTTGGGCCGCCGGGGACGTTTTTTTACCACGGGGGCTTCGGATATAACGGTGCTTTCAGGACGTACGACTGGTACCGTGGAAAATTGTCCGTAAAGGCAGGCATCAAGTTCCTGCTCCGACATGCCTGCGGGCAAAGGCCACGAAAGGCCAGCTCTCCGAAAGCGCACGAACATACTGCAAACTGTTGATTTTGGTACACCCAGGCGACGCCCGGCCACAACCCGGGGTAAATGTTCTTCAAAGTGAAGACGTAAAGCTTCAGTGATCCAGGTCCGGTGTTTCATACGATAGTGTCCATTAAAAATGATGGACATTATTTTTGTAGAGCCGGAGGAAACAGACCAGACGGTTTAAATGAGCCGGTTACCTGTTTTTACGGGGCTGGATTTCATCAAATAATCCCGGCTGCGCTATACCCGATGGTGTGAAATCAGCCAGCATGACTCCTGCCTTCATATAGCGGTACCCTTCACGCCAGACATGGTTTAAGGCTCTGCATGCGGCGGCAATAATGTCCCGGCTGTCCTGTGTGGGCAATGGAAGCTTTTCCACAGCGGCATTGCTGTAACAGGGTTCTTTTACTGCAAAGGGGGATGTCCGTACAAATGTCGTCACCTGCCGGCAATACTGAAGCTCCCCACGTAGTTTCTCTGCGGCCCGCTCTGCATACTGAACAACAGCCTGGTGCATGGCATCTTTGTCTGTGATTCGTTCACCAAAACTGCGACTACAGACAATCTGCTGTTTTGCCGGTGGTGCTTCTTCCAGGGATATGCAGGACTCGCCGTTGAGTTCGCGTACCGTACGCTCAAGAATGACGCTGAAGTTTTTCCGGCACTGTTGCAAAGTTAGCGATGAGGCAGCCTTTTGTCTTATTCAAAGGCCTTACATTTCAAAAACTCTGCTTACCAGGCGCATTTCGCCCAGGGGATCACCATAATAAAATGCTGAGGCCTGGCCTTTGCGTAGTGCACGCATCACCTCAATACCTTTGATGGTGGCGTAAGCCGTCTTCATGGATTTAAATCCCAGCGTGGCGCCGATTATCCGTTTCAGTTTGCCATGATCGCATTCAATCACGTTGTTCCGGTACTTAATCTGTCGGTGTTCAACGTCAGACGGGCACCGGCCTTCGCGTTTGAGCAGAGCAAGCGCGCGACCATAGGCGGGCGCTTTATCCGTGTTGATGAATCGCGGGATCTGCCACTTCTTCACGTTGTTGAGGATTTTACCCAGAAACCGGTATGCAGCTTTGCTGTTACGACGGGAGGAGAGATAAAAATCGACAGTGCGGCCCCGGCTGTCGACGGCCCGGTACAGATACGCCCAGCGGCCATTGACCTTCACGTAGGTTTCATCCATGTGCCACGGGCAAAGATCGGAAGGGTTACGCCAGTACCAGCGCAGCCGTTTTTCCATTTCAGGCGCATAACGCTGAACCCAGCGGTAAATCGTGGAGTGATCGACATTCACTCCGCGTTCAGCCAGCATCTCCTGCAGCTCACGGTAACTGATGCCGTATTTGCAGTACCAGCGTACGGCCCACAGAATGATGTCACGCTGAAAATGCCGGCCTTTGAATGGGTTCATGTGCAGCTCCATCAGCAAAAGGGGATGATAAGTTTATCACCACCGACTATTTGCAACAGTGCCCTATGGCGTAGGCCTAGTCCGTAGGCAGGACTTTTCAAGTCTCGGAAGGTTTCTTCAATCTGCATTCGCTTCGAATAGATATTAACAAGTTGTTTGGGTGTTCGAATTTCAACAGGTAAGTTAGTTGCTAGAACCCATGGCTCCTTTGCCGACGCTGAGTAGATTTTAGGTGACGGGTGGTGACAATGAGTCCGTGTCGAGCGCTGATTTTTTCGGCCTTTAGAGCGAGATTTATACAATAGAATTTGGCATGAGATTGGATTGCTTTTAGTCAGCCTCTTATAGCCTAAAGTCTTTGAGTGACTAGATGACATATCATGTAAGTTGCTGATAGGTTTCCAGTTTTCCGCTCCTAGGTCTGCATATTGTACTTTTCCTCTTACTCGACTTAACCAGTACCAACCCAGCTTCTCAACGGATTTATACCATGGCACTTTAAAGCCAGCATCACTGACAATGAGCGGTGTGGTGTTACTCGGTAGAATGCTCGCAAGGTCGGCTAGAAATTGGTCATGAGCTTTCTTTGAACATTGCTCTGAAAGCGGGAACGCTTTCTCATAAAGAGTAACAGAACGACCGTGTAGTGCGACTGAAGCTCGCAATACCATAAGTCGTTTTTGCTCACGAATATCAGACCAGTCAACAAGTACAATGGGCATCGTATTGCCCGAACAGATAAAGCTAGCATGCCAACGGTATACAGCGAGTCGCTCTTTGTGGAGGTGACGATTACCTAACAATCGGTCGATTCGTTTGATGTTATGTTTTGTTCTCGCTTTGGTTGGCAGGTTACGGCCAAGTTCGGTAAGAGTGAGAGTTTTACAGTCAAGTAATGCGTGGCAAGCCAACGTTAAGCTGTTGAGTCGTTTTAAGTGTAATTCGGGGCAGAATTGGTAAAGAGAGTCGTGTAAAATATCGAGTTCGCACATCTTGTTGTCTGATTATTGATTTTTCGCGAAACCATTTGATCATATGACAAGATGTGTATCCACCTTAACTTAATGATTTTTACCAAAATCATTAGGGGATTCATCAGTGCCCGGCAGTGGTTGCAGGGGATTGAGAGGGCAAGCGCATTTTTGTTTTTTACTTTTTGTGCTGACTGTGAATACTTCAGCCACACGGATTCAATTTTCAGGAGTTTGAGATGATGAGACATCGCGTTAAGCGGATGATGCTAATGACAACGGCCTGTATTTCGCTGTTGCTGGGGAGTGCGCCGCTGTATGCGCAGGCGAACGACGTTCAGCAAAAGCTGGCGGCGCTGGAGAAAAGCAGCGGGGGGCGGTTGGGAGTGGCGCTGATTGACACCGCCGATAACGCACAGACGCTCTACCGCGCCGATGAGCGCTTTGCCATGTGCAGCACCAGTAAGGTGATGGCGGCAGCGGCTGTGCTCAAGCAAAGTGAAACGCAAAAGAAGGTGTTGAGTCAGAAGGTTGAGATTAAATCTTCAGACCTGATTAACTACAATCCCATTACTGAAAAACACGTCAACGGCACGATGACGCTGGCGGAATTGAGCGCCGCGGCGTTGCAGTACAGCGACAATACGGCCATGAACAAGCTGATTGCCCATCTTGGGGGGCCGGATAAAGTGACGGCGTTTGCCCGTGCGATTGGGGATAACACCTTCCGGCTCGATCGTACTGAGCCGACGCTCAACACCGCGATCCCCGGCGACCCGCGCGATACCACCACGCCATTAGCGATGGCGCAGACGCTTCGCAATCTGACGTTGGGCAGTGCCTTAGGTGAAACTCAGCGTGCGCAACTGGTAACGTGGCTGAAAGGCAATACCACCGGCGCTGCCAGCATTCAGGCTGGGCTACCCACATCGTGGGTTGTCGGGGATAAAACCGGCAGCGGTGATTATGGTACGACGAATGACATCGCCGTTATCTGGCCGGAAGGGCGTGCGCCGCTTATTCTGGTCACTTACTTCACCCAGCCAGAGCAGAAGGCAGAAAGTCGTCGTGACGTACTCGCGGCTGCCGCGAAAATCGTCACCGACGGTTATTAATTCTAAAAAATGTGGAGCGCTCTGTCGCTCCACTTCCAATTTATGCTCCGGTGTTGACTATTCTCTTCGATGTTTTGGCTGCGACCTCTGTATGATAATTAAGGCACTGTTGCAAAGTTAGCGATGAGGCAGCCTTTTGTCTTATTCAAAGGCCTTACATTTCAAAAACTCTGCTTACCAGGCGCATTTCGCCCAGGGGATCACCATAATAAAATGCTGAGGCCTGGCCTTTGCGTAGTGCACGCATCACCTCAATACCTTTGATGGTGGCGTAAGCCGTCTTCATGGATTTAAATCCCAGCGTGGCGCCGATTATCCGTTTCAGTTTGCCATGATCGCATTCAATCACGTTGTTCCGGTACTTAATCTGTCGGTGTTCAACGTCAGACGGGCACCGGCCTTCGCGTTTGAGCAGAGCAAGCGCGCGACCATAGGCGGGCGCTTTATCCGTGTTGATGAATCGCGGGATCTGCCACTTCTTCACGTTGTTGAGGATTTTACCCAGAAACCGGTATGCAGCTTTGCTGTTACGACGGGAGGAGAGATAAAAATCGACAGTGCGGCCCCGGCTGTCGACGGCCCGGTACAGATACGCCCAGCGGCCATTGACCTTCACGTAGGTTTCATCCATGTGCCACGGGCAAAGATCGGAAGGGTTACGCCAGTACCAGCGCAGCCGTTTTTCCATTTCAGGCGCATAACGCTGAACCCAGCGGTAAATCGTGGAGTGATCGACATTCACTCCGCGTTCAGCCAGCATCTCCTGCAGCTCACGGTAACTGATGCCGTATTTGCAGTACCAGCGTACGGCCCACAGAATGATGTCACGCTGAAAATGCCGGCCTTTGAATGGGTTCATGTGCAGCTCCATCAGCAAAAGGGGATGATAAGTTTATCACCACCGACTATTTGCAACAGTGCCCTATGGCGTAGGCCTAGTCCGTAGGCAGGACTTTTCAAGTCTCGGAAGGTTTCTTCAATCTGCATTCGCTTCGAATAGATATTAACAAGTTGTTTGGGTGTTCGAATTTCAACAGGTAAGTTAGTTGCTAGAACCCATGGCTCCTTTGCCGACGCTGAGTAGATTTTAGGTGACGGGTGGTGACAATGAGTCCGTGTCGAGCGCTGATTTTTTCGGCCTTTAGAGCGAGATTTATACAATAGAATTTGGCATGAGATTGGATTGCTTTTAGTCAGCCTCTTATAGCCTAAAGTCTTTGAGTGACTAGATGACATATCATGTAAGTTGCTGATAGGTTTCCAGTTTTCCGCTCCTAGGTCTGCATATTGTACTTTTCCTCTTACTCGACTTAACCAGTACCAACCCAGCTTCTCAACGGATTTATACCATGGCACTTTAAAGCCAGCATCACTGACAATGAGCGGTGTGGTGTTACTCGGTAGAATGCTCGCAAGGTCGGCTAGAAATTGGTCATGAGCTTTCTTTGAACATTGCTCTGAAAGCGGGAACGCTTTCTCATAAAGAGTAACAGAACGACCGTGTAGTGCGACTGAAGCTCGCAATACCATAAGTCGTTTTTGCTCACGAATATCAGACCAGTCAACAAGTACAATGGGCATCGTATTGCCCGAACAGATAAAGCTAGCATGCCAACGGTATACAGCGAGTCGCTCTTTGTGGAGGTGACGATTACCTAACAATCGGTCGATTCGTTTGATGTTATGTTTTGTTCTCGCTTTGGTTGGCAGGTTACGGCCAAGTTCGGTAAGAGTGAGAGTTTTACAGTCAAGTAATGCGTGGCAAGCCAACGTTAAGCTGTTGAGTCGTTTTAAGTGTAATTCGGGGCAGAATTGGTAAAGAGAGTCGTGTAAAATATCGAGTTCGCACATCTTGTTGTCTGATTATTGATTTTTCGCGAAACCATTTGATCATATGACAAGATGTGTATCCACCTTAACTTAATGATTTTTACCAAAATCATTAGGGGATTCATCAGTGCCCGGCAGTGGTTGCAGGGGATTGAGAGGGCAAGCGCATTTTTGTTTTTTACTTTTTGTGCTGACTGTGAATACTTCAGCCACACGGATTCAATTTTCAGGAGTTTGAGATGATGAGACATCGCGTTAAGCGGATGATGCTAATGACAACGGCCTGTATTTCGCTGTTGCTGGGGAGTGCGCCGCTGTATGCGCAGGCGAACGACGTTCAGCAAAAGCTGGCGGCGCTGGAGAAAAGCAGCGGGGGGCGGTTGGGAGTGGCGCTGATTGACACCGCCGATAACGCACAGACGCTCTACCGCGCCGATGAGCGCTTTGCCATGTGCAGCACCAGTAAGGTGATGGCGGCAGCGGCTGTGCTCAAGCAAAGTGAAACGCAAAAGAAGGTGTTGAGTCAGAAGGTTGAGATTAAATCTTCAGACCTGATTAACTACAATCCCATTACTGAAAAACACGTCAACGGCACGATGACGCTGGCGGAATTGAGCGCCGCGGCGTTGCAGTACAGCGACAATACGGCCATGAACAAGCTGATTGCCCATCTTGGGGGGCCGGATAAAGTGACGGCGTTTGCCCGTGCGATTGGGGATAACACCTTCCGGCTCGATCGTACTGAGCCGACGCTCAACACCGCGATCCCCGGCGACCCGCGCGATACCACCACGCCATTAGCGATGGCGCAGACGCTTCGCAATCTGACGTTGGGCAGTGCCTTAGGTGAAACTCAGCGTGCGCAACTGGTAACGTGGCTGAAAGGCAATACCACCGGCGCTGCCAGCATTCAGGCTGGGCTACCCACATCGTGGGTTGTCGGGGATAAAACCGGCAGCGGTGATTATGGTACGACGAATGACATCGCCGTTATCTGGCCGGAAGGGCGTGCGCCGCTTATTCTGGTCACTTACTTCACCCAGCCAGAGCAGAAGGCAGAAAGTCGTCGTGACGTACTCGCGGCTGCCGCGAAAATCGTCACCGACGGTTATTAATTCTAAAAAATGTGGAGCGCTCTGTCGCTCCACTTCCAATTTATGCTCCGGTGTTGACTATTCTCTTCGATGTTTTGGCTGCGACCTCTGTATGATAATTAAGGCACTGTTGCAAAGTTAGCGATGAGGCAGCCTTTTGTCTTATTCAAAGGCCTTACATTTCAAAAACTCTGCTTACCAGGCGCATTTCGCCCAGGGGATCACCATAATAAAATGCTGAGGCCTGGCCTTTGCGTAGTGCACGCATCACCTCAATACCTTTGATGGTGGCGTAAGCCGTCTTCATGGATTTAAATCCCAGCGTGGCGCCGATTATCCGTTTCAGTTTGCCATGATCGCATTCAATCACGTTGTTCCGGTACTTAATCTGTCGGTGTTCAACGTCAGACGGGCACCGGCCTTCGCGTTTGAGCAGAGCAAGCGCGCGACCATAGGCGGGCGCTTTATCCGTGTTGATGAATCGCGGGATCTGCCACTTCTTCACGTTGTTGAGGATTTTACCCAGAAACCGGTATGCAGCTTTGCTGTTACGACGGGAGGAGAGATAAAAATCGACAGTGCGGCCCCGGCTGTCGACGGCCCGGTACAGATACGCCCAGCGGCCATTGACCTTCACGTAGGTTTCATCCATGTGCCACGGGCAAAGATCGGAAGGGTTACGCCAGTACCAGCGCAGCCGTTTTTCCATTTCAGGCGCATAACGCTGAACCCAGCGGTAAATCGTGGAGTGATCGACATTCACTCCGCGTTCAGCCAGCATCTCCTGCAGCTCACGGTAACTGATGCCGTATTTGCAGTACCAGCGTACGGCCCACAGAATGATGTCACGCTGAAAATGCCGGCCTTTGAATGGGTTCATGTGCAGCTCCATCAGCAAAAGGGGATGATAAGTTTATCACCACCGACTATTTGCAACAGTGCCCTATGGCGTAGGCCTAGTCCGTAGGCAGGACTTTTCAAGTCTCGGAAGGTTTCTTCAATCTGCATTCGCTTCGAATAGATATTAACAAGTTGTTTGGGTGTTCGAATTTCAACAGGTAAGTTAGTTGCTAGAACCCATGGCTCCTTTGCCGACGCTGAGTAGATTTTAGGTGACGGGTGGTGACAATGAGTCCGTGTCGAGCGCTGATTTTTTCGGCCTTTAGAGCGAGATTTATACAATAGAATTTGGCATGAGATTGGATTGCTTTTAGTCAGCCTCTTATAGCCTAAAGTCTTTGAGTGACTAGATGACATATCATGTAAGTTGCTGATAGGTTTCCAGTTTTCCGCTCCTAGGTCTGCATATTGTACTTTTCCTCTTACTCGACTTAACCAGTACCAACCCAGCTTCTCAACGGATTTATACCATGGCACTTTAAAGCCAGCATCACTGACAATGAGCGGTGTGGTGTTACTCGGTAGAATGCTCGCAAGGTCGGCTAGAAATTGGTCATGAGCTTTCTTTGAACATTGCTCTGAAAGCGGGAACGCTTTCTCATAAAGAGTAACAGAACGACCGTGTAGTGCGACTGAAGCTCGCAATACCATAAGTCGTTTTTGCTCACGAATATCAGACCAGTCAACAAGTACAATGGGCATCGTATTGCCCGAACAGATAAAGCTAGCATGCCAACGGTATACAGCGAGTCGCTCTTTGTGGAGGTGACGATTACCTAACAATCGGTCGATTCGTTTGATGTTATGTTTTGTTCTCGCTTTGGTTGGCAGGTTACGGCCAAGTTCGGTAAGAGTGAGAGTTTTACAGTCAAGTAATGCGTGGCAAGCCAACGTTAAGCTGTTGAGTCGTTTTAAGTGTAATTCGGGGCAGAATTGGTAAAGAGAGTCGTGTAAAATATCGAGTTCGCACATCTTGTTGTCTGATTATTGATTTTTCGCGAAACCATTTGATCATATGACAAGATGTGTATCCACCTTAACTTAATGATTTTTACCAAAATCATTAGGGGATTCATCAGTGCCCGGCAGTGGTTGCAGGGGATTGAGAGGGCAAGCGCATTTTTGTTTTTTACTTTTTGTGCTGACTGTGAATACTTCAGCCACACGGATTCAATTTTCAGGAGTTTGAGATGATGAGACATCGCGTTAAGCGGATGATGCTAATGACAACGGCCTGTATTTCGCTGTTGCTGGGGAGTGCGCCGCTGTATGCGCAGGCGAACGACGTTCAGCAAAAGCTGGCGGCGCTGGAGAAAAGCAGCGGGGGGCGGTTGGGAGTGGCGCTGATTGACACCGCCGATAACGCACAGACGCTCTACCGCGCCGATGAGCGCTTTGCCATGTGCAGCACCAGTAAGGTGATGGCGGCAGCGGCTGTGCTCAAGCAAAGTGAAACGCAAAAGAAGGTGTTGAGTCAGAAGGTTGAGATTAAATCTTCAGACCTGATTAACTACAATCCCATTACTGAAAAACACGTCAACGGCACGATGACGCTGGCGGAATTGAGCGCCGCGGCGTTGCAGTACAGCGACAATACGGCCATGAACAAGCTGATTGCCCATCTTGGGGGGCCGGATAAAGTGACGGCGTTTGCCCGTGCGATTGGGGATAACACCTTCCGGCTCGATCGTACTGAGCCGACGCTCAACACCGCGATCCCCGGCGACCCGCGCGATACCACCACGCCATTAGCGATGGCGCAGACGCTTCGCAATCTGACGTTGGGCAGTGCCTTAGGTGAAACTCAGCGTGCGCAACTGGTAACGTGGCTGAAAGGCAATACCACCGGCGCTGCCAGCATTCAGGCTGGGCTACCCACATCGTGGGTTGTCGGGGATAAAACCGGCAGCGGTGATTATGGTACGACGAATGACATCGCCGTTATCTGGCCGGAAGGGCGTGCGCCGCTTATTCTGGTCACTTACTTCACCCAGCCAGAGCAGAAGGCAGAAAGTCGTCGTGACGTACTCGCGGCTGCCGCGAAAATCGTCACCGACGGTTATTAATTCTAAAAAATGTGGAGCGCTCTGTCGCTCCACTTCCAATTTATGCTCCGGTGTTGACTATTCTCTTCGATGTTTTGGCTGCGACCTCTGTATGATAATTAAGGCACTGTTGCAAAGTTAGCGATGAGGCAGCCTTTTGTCTTATTCAAAGGCCTTACATTTCAAAAACTCTGCTTACCAGGCGCATTTCGCCCAGGGGATCACCATAATAAAATGCTGAGGCCTGGCCTTTGCGTAGTGCACGCATCACCTCAATACCTTTGATGGTGGCGTAAGCCGTCTTCATGGATTTAAATCCCAGCGTGGCGCCGATTATCCGTTTCAGTTTGCCATGATCGCATTCAATCACGTTGTTCCGGTACTTAATCTGTCGGTGTTCAACGTCAGACGGGCACCGGCCTTCGCGTTTGAGCAGAGCAAGCGCGCGACCATAGGCGGGCGCTTTATCCGTGTTGATGAATCGCGGGATCTGCCACTTCTTCACGTTGTTGAGGATTTTACCCAGAAACCGGTATGCAGCTTTGCTGTTACGACGGGAGGAGAGATAAAAATCGACAGTGCGGCCCCGGCTGTCGACGGCCCGGTACAGATACGCCCAGCGGCCATTGACCTTCACGTAGGTTTCATCCATGTGCCACGGGCAAAGATCGGAAGGGTTACGCCAGTACCAGCGCAGCCGTTTTTCCATTTCAGGCGCATAACGCTGAACCCAGCGGTAAATCGTGGAGTGATCGACATTCACTCCGCGTTCAGCCAGCATCTCCTGCAGCTCACGGTAACTGATGCCGTATTTGCAGTACCAGCGTACGGCCCACAGAATGATGTCACGCTGAAAATGCCGGCCTTTGAATGGGTTCATGTGCAGCTCCATCAGCAAAAGGGGATGATAAGTTTATCACCACCGACTATTTGCAACAGTGCCAACAAAACTGCCTGATGCTGCATGAACTCTGGCTGCAGAGCGGTACTGAACAGCGTCGCTGGGAAGGATTACCGGACGATGTCAGGGATACCATCACCGCACTTTTCACCGCAAAGAGAGGTGACTGGTGTGGCTTCTGGAGTAACGAGGATGTATCGGTGTGGTGGAACCGTCTGTGTGACAACGTACTGCCGGAAAAAACCATGCCGTTTGACCTGCTGACGGTTCTGCCGACTCGCCTGGATGTTGAAGTGAATGGCTTTAACGGTGGTGTTCTGAACGGTGTTCCTTCTGCATATCACTGGTATACGGAACGGTATGGCGTGAAGTGGCCTGTGGGGTATGAGGTGAATATCAGTAGTCAGGGAGACAACTTCATTCAGGTTGATTTCGACACGCCGTGGTGTCAGCCGGAAAGCGACGTTATTGCAGAATTAAGCCGCCGTTTCAGCTGCACGCTGGAGCACTGGTATGCCGAACAGGGCTGTGATTTCTGTGGCTGGCAGTTGTATGAGCGCGGAGAGCTCGTTGATGTGCTGTGGGGGGAACTGGAATGGTCTTCCCCGACAGATGACGATGAGCTGCCGGAAGTCACCGGACCTGCGTGGATAGTCGACAATGTGGCGCATTATGGCGGATGAAGTATGACGGAGACGGGCGGGAAACCGCCCGTTTCTTTTCCGACAAAGGATGTCGCCGTGCTCCTCTTTTTACTGCGCCGGCTGACGCGGCGCGGCATAAACGCTGCCTGTGGTCAGTGTCCCGCGTCCGGCCGGGCACGGGACGGGCGCTTTTACCGCTCCCGGCTGGCATCGGTGACAGTGTACGCCAGCCCGTCGCCCTTTTCTGATGAACGCCCTTCAAGCCGCTTTCGCGGCATATTCTCGCCGTCAAAAAGACGACGGCTGCGATATTCCACGGTCGGCCTGACCCGTTACCGGACGCGGTGAACAGCCCACAGGCAGCGGGGAACGGGCACCACAGGGGTGCCCTCCCGGTGCCCTCTGTAAGAGAAGGAGTTTCGTATGTCCCGTTTTGTCCTCGGTAACTGCATCGATGTTATGGCCCGTATTCCTGATAACGCCATTGATTTCATCCTCACCGACCCGCCGTACCTCGTCGGTTTCCGTGACCGTTCCGGGCGCACCATCGCTGGCGATAAAACCGATGAATGGCTGCAACCGGCCTGTAATGAAATGTACCGCGTACTCAAAAAAGATGCGCTGATGGTCAGCTTCTATGGCTGGAACCGCGTCGATCGCTTTGTGGCCGCCTGGAAAAATGCGGGATTCAGCGTGGTCGGACACCTGGTGTTTACCAAAAACTACACATCGAAGGCCGCATATGTGGGCTATCGCCACGAATGCGCCTACATCCTGGCAAAAGGCCGTCCACGTCTGCCACAAAACCCGCTGCCGGACGTGCTGGGCTGGAAATATTCGGGCAACCGTCATCACCCGACGGAAAAGCCCGTTACCAGCCTGCAACCGCTGATTGAGAGCTTCACACACCCGAACGCGATTGTGCTGGACCCGTTTGCAGGCAGCGGCTCAACCTGCGTCGCCGCCCTCCAGTCCGGACGCCGGTATATCGGTATCGAGCTGCTTGAGCAGTATCACCGTGCCGGACAGCAACGTCTGGCTGCCGTACAACGGGCCATGCAGCAGGGGGCCGCGAATGATGACTGGTTTATGCCGGAGGCTGCGTAAATGAACTATGCCGGACACGAAAAACTTCGCGCCGAAGTGGCGGAGGTGGCCAATGCCATGTGCGACCTTCGGGCCAGGCTGAACGATATGGAGCATCGCTGTCGCTTTGATTCCGATGTGCTTGTTGAACGCCTGGCACGCCAGACGCTGTATCGCGCCAATCGCCTGTTCATGGAGGCATATACCGAAATTCTTGAACTGGATGCGTGCTTCAAAGATTAAGGAGGAGACGAAATGTACGGAACATGCGAAACGCTCTGCCGTGAGCTGGCAGCAAAGTATCCGGGAAACACGCCGCTGATGCTGCTTATCTGGTCCCCGGAAGAGATTCAGGCACTGGCCGACGGTATGGAAATTTCTCTGACCGATCATGAAATCAGGACTGTCCTGGCGCACCTGGAGGACATCCCGGAAGACCAGCGGATTGAGTCCGGTATTTCTTCCGCCGCTGCGATGGAGATTATCAGCAACGTGAGCGAAAACCGCCTGGTGACCGTCTCTGCTGAACTGCTGGCGTCCCTGATTCAGACCGCTGAACAGGCACTGTGGAAACGTGAATGGGCCGCCCGTGATAACGGCCTCGCCGTCCCGGAATCCGTCACCCGCCGTCAGGCGGTGGTTAATCAGGCCCGCAGCCTGCTGAAAAACAACACACACGAAAACGACTGATGTTATCGCCGCCTCCGGGCGGCGATTCAGGGAGAACGATTAATCATGAACGAAAACACAACGCTGAATGCACTGATTTGTCGTCACGCCCGTAACCTGCTGCTGGCGCAGGGCTGGCCGGAAGAGACGGATGTTGACCAGCGAAATCCGAACTATCCGGGCTGGATCAGCATTTACGTGCGGCTGGATGCGCCCCGGCTGGCGACGTTACTTATCAACCGTCACGGCGGCGTACTGCCGCCGCTCCTGGCCTCCGCCATTCAGAGACTGACCGGAACCGGGGCGGAACTGGTACTGTCCGGCAGTCAGTGGCAATCGCTGCCGGTACTTCCGGCAGACGGAACGCAGGTGTCTTTCCCGTATGCCGGAGAATGGCTGACCGAAGACGAAATCAGGGCTGTTCTTGATGCGGTGCACGATGCGGTACAAAGCATCTGTTACCAGGTGGCAGAAGATGCGCGGCGTATCCGTGCGGCGCTGACCACCACCGGTCAGACGTTGCTGACCCGCCAGACGCGTCGCTTTCGCCTGGTCGTGAAGGAAAGCGATCACCCCTGCTGGCTCGATGAAGACGACGAAAACCTGCCCGTGGTGCTCGATGCCATCCTGAACCGGGGAGCACGTTTTTCGGCGGTGGAAATGTATCTGGTCAGTGAGTGTGTGGAGCATATCCTGTCCAGTGGGCTGGCCTGCGATGTGCTGCGTATACCTGATGAACCGCCCCGCCGGTGGTTTGACCGTGGTGTTCTGCGGGAGGTGGTCCGGGAAGCCCGGGCCGAAATCCGCAGCATGGCGGATGCCCTGGCAAAAATCAGGGGCTGATGATGGCGGGGATAATCCCCGCCTTTTTCCTGCCGGTCCCGGACAGAGCACAAAGGAAGTCGCCGCCGGCTCCGCTTTACCCGGCCATGCGGGCATGGCCTTATGGGGTTTCAGTTATGTGGCCTCAGCGCCGTGTGCGGGCTGTGCCGTGCCTCCATCTTAGCCGGGCTGGCGTTGATGCAAGGGTACGCTTCGCCGCTGCGGTCACCCGGTCCCTCCTTCCCGTCTGCCGTGATTTTCCGGTCGTTCGCCCGCTCAGGTTTCGCGGCCTCACCCTGCAACTCCCGCCAGCCGTGTGCGTCAGGCTGCGGCTTCCCTTGCGCCCCTGCATCCCCGCCTTATCGCCCGGCTTTTATGGAGGCACGGCACCGCCCGGTGTCGCGGAATATGTGAACAACGGAGGAAATCCCATGCAGTATGCGAAACCTGTCACTCTGAATGTTGAAGAGTGCGACCGTCTGTCTTTTCTGCCTTACCTGTTTGGCCTGGATTTTCTGTATGCCGAAGCGTCTGTGTACGCGCTGGCGAAACAAATGATGCCGGAATATGAAGGCGGCTTCTGGCACTTCATCCGCCTGCCGGACGGTGGCGGTTACATGATGCCGGATGGCGACCGTTTCCACATGGTGAACGGTGCAAACTGGTTTGACCGTACCGTGAGTGCTGATGCCTGCGGCATCATTCTGACTTCCCTTGTGATTAACCGCCAGTTGTGGCTGTACCACGACAGCGGTGATGCAGGACTGACCCAGCTTTACCGGATGCGCGATGCGCAGTTGTGGCGTCACATCGAATTTCACCCTGAATGCAACGCGATTTACGCGGCTCTGGACTGATTAACGGACGGGGCGGCAATGCCGCCCCTGTAAAGGAGACGAGAAAATGTACTGTACTGTTAAAGAAATTATCCGCGAAGTGCTGGATACAGACGTGCCGGACAGTGAATGCGTTTTTGCCGTGGTGCTGACCCGTGGGGATGTGCGTCACATAGCCCAGGACTGGAACCTGTCAGACGATGAGCTGGAAACCGTCATGCAGCGGCTGGACGATGCCTTTGAGCATGGTGCGGATGTCAGCGTTGTTCACGACGTTGTTCGTGAGCTGATGGTAGAAAAGCGCGCCAGCCGTCAGGTGACAGTCCCGGCGGTGATGCTGGAAAAAGTGATGGCGCTGGCAGGCAGTGAAATGAAGCGCCTGTATGCCGTCGGGAGTGAGAACGGGGGCGACGGTGACGCATTCGTCAGGGAGGAACGCGAAGCAATGGACGTTGTGTTACAGGCGCTGGACGGGGAGACGATGTCATGAATATCAGCACAGAAACCCGCGAAATTCTGCGTAATTACAAAGCCGTGATTAATGCGCGGCGTCGTGAAATGGGGCAGAAACCGCTCACCACCGCGCAGATTGTTGATGAAATCTGCGATTTTGTGGCGAATCAGCAGGCTGTTTTCCTGGGCGGTCACTACATCTTACAGGACAGCAGAAACAGGTGATGCAGGGCAGGCGGTGGAGGCCGCCTGTCAGCCCGCGCGAAAACCCCTGGCAGGCTGACGCCTGCCGGAAATGCGGGGTGCAGCGCCTGCGGCGCTGCCGGCCCGGCTTTCCGGTCAGAAGGTAGTGTATGGCTGTATGCAGGGAACAGGTGTGATATTCCGTGACGCTGTCACCGTTTCTGGCTGTCTTTTATTGCGCCCACTTCGGCTCCCGGCTGCCTGGCGGCATCCGGTCGTCAGGCCCGACTCCGACAGGCAGCTGCTGGCGCACCCGCCAGTCTCCGCCGAACCCGCTGGCGCGGTTTCGGGCTGCCGCTACGGTCCGATGCGTGAAAACCCGGCTTGCAGCGACCGTTCCGGTCGCGCCGCCCCTGTCGCGCCGTGACCTGCGCTCCCTGCACACCTGACGGTGTGTGAGGAAACTGCGCCTGATGGCGCAGCAGTCTTCCCTCCTGCCGCCACCCCTGCGGCCTGTTTCCCGCTGTGGACTTTCCGGGGGGCAGACGTAACCCCCTCCCGTTCCATCTGTCCAGGGTGAGATGCACCGGCCACAAAATTTTTAGCCATGAACCCGGCTAAAAATTTTGCGTCCGTCCCCGGACAGCTGTCCCGTGAGGCGGTAAACGGGCCCCCATCGGAAAGGTCCACTGCGGGGAGAAACCCCTGTGAAGTGGACGGCAGGAGGAGCTTTCGCTCCTCTGAAGGGGCACATGAACGTCCCGTCGCCGGTATCCGGTTTATCTCACATCTTTCAGTCAGGAGGTTCTTATGAGTGCACGTGGTATCAACAAGGTCATCCTCATCGGGCGTCTGGGCAATGATCCGGAAGTCCGTTACATCCCCAACGGGGGCGCAGTGGCAAACCTGCAGGTGGCCACATCAGAAAGCTGGCGTGACAAACAGACGGGGGAGATGCGGGAGCAGACGGAATGGCACCGCGTGGTGCTGTTCGGCAAGCTCGCGGAAGTGGCAGGTGAATATCTGCGCAAGGGCGCGCAGGTCTACATCGAAGGTCAGCTTCGCACCCGTAGCTGGGAAGATAACGGTATCACCCGTTACGTCACTGAAATTCTTGTTAAGACCACGGGCACCGTGCAGCTGCTGGGACGTGCACCACAGCAGAACGCTCAGGCGCAACCGAAGCCTCATCAGAATGGGCAGCCACAGAGTGCTGACGCGACGAAAAAAGGTGGCGCGAAAACGAAAGGCCGTGGACGTAAGGCCGCGCAGCCAGAGCCTCAGCCTCAACAACAGCCAGAACCTCCTTATGGCTTCGACGATGATGCGCCATTCTGATCTGGCTGATTTTTCTGACAGCCCCACCATGTGTGGGGCATTACCGGAGAACGATGATGAACAAATCCGATGAAATGATTCAGGAACTACCCGATGGGGCATTCACCCGCGAGTGTGCTGAAACCGTTGTTGCACAGTACCGGAATGTCTTTATCGAGGATGATCAGGGAACGCATTTTCGCCTGGTTGTCCGTCAGGATGGCTCGTTGATCTGGCGCTCCTGGAATTTTGAGGACTGTGCCGGGTACTGGATGAACCGGTACATCAGGGATTTCGGCATTCGTAAGTAAGAGAGGTGCCGGACGGGGATGACGTCCGGCAGACATTAACTAAACCGTAAGGGGAATAATCATGTCAGTAGTAAAGTCTGAACCAGACACCACCCGCAAAGCAAGCCGTAAATCTGCAAAAACGCAGGAAACAGTCCTGTCTGCCCTGCTGGCGCAGACGGAGGAAGTGAGCGTGCCGCTGGCCTCGCTGATTAAGTCACCACTGAATGTGCGCACGGTGCCGTATTCTGCGGAGTCCGTCAGCGAACTGGCTGAGTCCATTAAGGGCGTTGGCCTGCTGCAGAATCTGGTCGTGCATGCCCTGCCTGGTGACCGCCACGGTGTCGCCGCAGGTGGTCGCAGACTGGCAGCACTCAATATGCTGGCAGAGCGTGGCATCATTCCGGCTGACTGGCCTGTCCGCGTGAAAATTATTCCGCAGGAACTGGCGACGGCTGCATCGATGACCGAGAACGGTCATCGTCGGGATATGCACCCAGCCGAACAGATTGCCGGATTCCGCGCAATGGCGCAGGAAGGCAAAACACCTGCGCAGACTGGCGACCTGCTGGGCTATTCACCCCGCCACGTCCAGCGAATGCTGAAACTGGCAGACCTTGCACCCGTCATCCTTGATGCGCTGGCAGAAGACCGCATCACCACCGAACACTGTCAGGCGCTGGCGCTGGAGAACGACACCGCGCGTCAGGTGCAGGTGTTTGAAGCCGCCTGCCAGTCAGGATGGGGCGGTAAACCGGATGTGCGGGTTATCCGCAACCTGATTACCGAAAGTGAAGTGGCGGTGGACGGGAACAGTAAATTCCGCTTCGTGGGGGCTGATGCCTTCTCGCCAGACGAACTGCGCACCGATTTGTTCAGCGATGACGGGGACGGTTATGTCGACCGCGTGGCGCTCGATGCCGCCCTGCTGGAAAAACTCCAGGCTGTCGCTGAACACCTTCGGGAAGCCGAAGGCTGGGAATGGTGCGCCGGGCGCATGGAGCCTGTCGGTGAGTGCCGTGAGGATGCCGGAACATACCGCTGTCTGCCGGAGCCGGAAGCGGTGCTGACGGAGGCGGAAGACGAACGCCTGAACGAACTGATGACGCGTTACGACGCGCTGGAAAACCAGTGTGAGGAATCCGACCTGCTGGAAGCAGAAATGAAGCTGATGCGCTGCATGGCGAAGGTCAGAGCGTGGACGCCGGAGATACGTGCCGGAAGCGGTGTGGTGGTGTCCTGGCGTTATGGCAACGTATGTGTCCAGCGTGGTGTGCAGTTGCGCAGTGAAGATGACGCGGCTGACGACGCTGACCGCACGGAACAGGTGCAGGAGAAAGCGCCCGTGGAGGAAATCAGTCTGCCACTGCTGACGAAAATGTCTTCCGAACGCACGCTGGCAGTCCAGGCGGCACTCATGCAGCAACCGGACAAATCTCTGGCACTGCTGGCATGGACGCTCTGCCTGAATGTGTTTGGCAGCGGAGCGTACAGTAAACCAGCACAAATCAGCCTGGAATGTAAACATTATTCGCTGACCAGCGATGCGCCGTCAGGGAAGGAAGGTGCCGCGTTCATGGCGCTGATGGCAGAAAAAGCCCGTCTTGCTGCCCTGTTACCGGAGGGATGGTCACGGGACATGACGACGTTCCTGTCGCTCAGCCAGGAGGTGCTGTTATCCCTGCTCAGTTTCTGCACCGCGTGCAGCATCCACGGCGTTCAGACCCGCGAGTGTGGTCACACGTCACGCAGCCCGCTGGACACGCTGGAGAGCGCCATCGGTTTTCACATGCGCGACTGGTGGCAGCCGACAAAAGCAAACTTCTTCGGACACCTGAAAAAGCCGCAGATTATCGCAGCCCTGAATGAGGCAGGACTGTCCGGTGCCGCACGGGACGCGGAGAAGATGAAGAAAGGCGATGCGGCTGAACATGCAGAGTTCCATATGAAAGACAACCGCTGGGTGCCTGGCTGGATGTGTGCACCACGTCCACAGATGGATGCCACTGAACACACCACTAACCTGGCTGATGCCGCCTGATGAACAACCACACCGCCCCGCCGGAGACGGGGCGGCAGCAAGGGAGATACCGTGATGAAAACTGAACTGACCCTGAATGCCCTGCAGTCCATGAACGCACAGGAATATGAAGATATCCGTGCTGCGGGAAGCGATATGCGCCGTAATCTCACTCACGAGGTGATGCGTGAAGTGGACGCACCGGCTAACTGGATGATGAATGGCGAGTATGGCAGTGAGTTCGGGGGCTTTTTCCCCGTCCAGGTTCGTTTCACGCCAGCCCACGAACGTTTCCACCTGGCATTATGTTCGCCGGGAGACGTCTCTCAACTCTGGATGCTGGTTCTGGTGAATGGTGGTGGACAGCCTTTCGCCGTCGTTCAGGTGCAACATATCTTCACGCCTGTCGCGATCAGTCACACGCTGGCGCTCGCCGCGACACTTGATGCGCAGGGATACAGTGTTAACGACATCATTCATATTTTGATGGCAGAAGGAGGTCAGGCATGAGCGCACGTTCACGGGCACTGATCCCCCTCAGCGCAGAACAACAGGCCGCCATGCAGGCTGTGGCTGTCACCGAACAACGTCGTCGTCAGGGACGCACACTTTCAGCATGGCCTTATGCCAGCGCTTTCTTTCGCTGCCTGAATGGCAGTCGCCGGATTTCGCTGACCGATCTCCGCTTTTTTGCTCCTGCGCTGACGAAGGAGGAATTTCATGGCAACCGTCTCCTGTGGCTGGCTGCCGTGGATAAACTGATTGAAAGTTTTGGTGAAGTCTGTGTTCTTCCCCTGCCATCCGATGCGGGGCATCGTCTGTTCCCGTCCGTTCCTTTTCGTGAAGGTGAGCGGCGTCGTCAGAAAACCACGCTGACAGAGCAGAAATACAGCCGCCAGCGGGAACGTGAGGCAGAACGACGGGAACTGGAATACCAGACATGTTTTGCTCAGGCGCAGATTGACCTTGCGTTTCATACTCCCGCCACGGTCGGAAGCTGGTTGTCACGCTGGTCTGGTGTTGTTGAGGAGCATGATCTGGAAACGATTTTCTGGGGGTGGTGCGGGCGTTTTCCATCACTGTCTGCGTATTTTCATGAAAGGAGATCACTCAATAACTTCCATCGAGATCGGGTAATAACATTTGAACAGATCGCTGAATAACATCGATGGAGATCACTTTTGACTCATTTTGTTATTCAGTGATCTCCATCAATGTTATTGGAACTTCACAGGTGTGTTGATCTGTATCTTTTGCCATTCCGGTAAAGGATACCTATGCCAACAGTTCCAATTTCTATGAGAAAACTTAAAGAAATTCTTAGGCTTAAATACGGTGTTGGACTCAGCCATCGACAAATTGGTCGTAGTCTTGCAATCTCCCCTTCCGTTGTATCCAGATATGCTAATCGGGCGGCTCAACTTGGCATAAAGCAGTGGCCCTTACCTACAGGATGGGATGATACAAAACTAAAACATGCGTTCCTTCAGACCCAGGTTAAGATGAAGAAGCACTCTCTGCCTGACTGGGCTACAGTACACCGGGAACTGCGTAATAAATGCGTGACGCTGCAGCTACTCTGGGAAGAATACTGTGAGCGTAATCCAGGCGGTTTTTACAGCTATAACCATTACTGCCGGATGTACCGTGAATGGCTCAAAACCACTTCACCATCAATGCGTCAGGTACATAAAGCTGGCGAAAAACTTTTCGTTGATTACTGTGGACCTACCGTTGGCGTTACCGACCCTGAGACCGGAGAAATAAGAACTGCTCAGGTCATCGTAGCTGTTCTCGGGGCATCAAGTTACACATGGGCAGAGGCCACCTGGTCTCAGCAGCTTGAAGACTGGGTGATGAGTCATGTTCGCTGCTTCCAGTGGTTGGGTGGCGTTCCTGAACTTGTTGTTCCGGACAATCTGAAAAGCGCCACATCCAGGGCATGTAAGTATGATCCTGACGTTAACCCTACCTACCAGCAGATGCTTGAGCATTATAATGTCGCAGTTTTGCCTGCGCGGCCACGTAAACCGAAAGATAAAGCCAAAGCTGAAGTTGGCGTTCAGGTTGTTGAACGCTGGATCATGGCCCGAATCAGGCATGAGATCTTCTACAGCCTTGCATCGCTTAATCAGCGCATTCGGGAGTTGCTGGAAAGACTGAATAACAAAATAATGCAGAAGTTGGGTTATTCACGTGCAGAACTCTTCATCCAGCTTGATAAACCCGCACTGAAGCCTCTTCCTGAAGCCAGTTACAGTTACACCCTGGTGAAGAAAGTCAGAGTTCATGCCGATTACCACGTGGAAATCGACAAACATTACTACTCGGTTCCATGTTCGCTGTTAGGCCAGCAACTGGAAGCATGGATCTCCGGAGAACTGGTAAGACTCTTCAATCAGGGGCAGGAGGTTGCTGTGCACCCGCGCAAGCGTACTTATGGCTACAGTACCCGCAACGAGCACATGCCTGAAGCTCATCGACAGCATGCCACCTGGACGCCAGAGCGTCTTCTGGAATGGGCGGGGCACATAGGCAGTGAAACTCATAGTTATGTGCTTCATATACTGAACTCTCGTCCACATCCGGAACAAAGCTATCGCTTCTGCCTTGGACTCCTGAACCTTCATAAAAAATACAGTAAAGCCAGACTTAATGCAGCATGTGCAAGAGCTCTGAAAACAAAGGTATGGCGTCTGTCAGGTATTAAATCGATCCTGGAAAAAGGTCTGGATAAACAACCTGTTCAGGATCCAAAACCAGATCTGTTATCCACGATGGAACACGAAAACGTACGCGGCAGTGAGTATTACCACTGATACGGGATCCAATGATGAATCATCTTTACGAACAACTGACCGCACTTAAACTCACCGGCTTCCGTGATGCGCTTAAAAAGCAACTTGCTCAGCCGGGCACATACCAGGAGCTGGGCTTCGAAGAACGCCTGTCATTACTGACAGCAGAAGAACTAACCTGCCGTGAAAACAGGAAGGCAGAGCGTCTGATCAAACATGCACGGTTCAGACTTAATGCTGAGTTATCAAAGCTGGATTATCGTAACAATAGAGGGCTGGACAGGGCCCTCATCCGTTCACTCAGTCAGGGAAACTGGTTAACCCTGAAACAAAATATTTTACTGACCGGGGCCACCGGCAGCGGTAAAACGTTCCTGGCATGTGCACTTGGTCATAATGCCTGCCGACAGGGATACAAGGTCTACTATTATCGCCTTAAAGCGCTGATGGAACAGTGCTATCAGGGGCATGCTGATGGAAGATACAGCAAACTTTTGACCAGGCTGAATAATAGCGATCTGCTGCTTCTGGATGACTGGGGGCTGGAACCTCTCTCATCAGAACAGCGTAGCGACCTGCTGGAAATAGTGGATCTGATGTACCAACGAGGCTCAATCATCGTAGTGAGCCAGTTGCCGGTGGAAAACTGGTACAAAATGATCGGAGACTCCACACATGCGGATGCCATCCTAGATCGACTGGTTCATGGCAGTATCAAGATCGAACTTAAAGGAGAATCAATGCGGAAAATACAATCTCCGTTGACTGAAGGAGATCAGTGAAGGTAATTTAAAAACGGTTCTGTGAAAGTGACACGAACCGATCTCCATCGATGTTACTCACCGATCTCCTTCACGGTAATACGCACACTGTCATCATTTGACCGGTTTTTCTGGCAGGAGGAACCACTCTGGCGGCTGATTTTTGAAGCCGGTGAGGCCGGTCGTGGTGCACCGGTACAGGTACGTGCACTTGAGCAGTGGATGATCCCGAACAAGCTGGAGAACGCAATATGATGAAATCAGCGAAAAGCCGCCGAGAACCCTCGCCCAATGCGGGTGGGGAGGAAAGGCGGAAAAGCCCGAAGGGCTTTAAAAATATTATTACGGTGTTAGCATAAAAACCTGTACCAATGAGCGGTGACTATGTTAAGAGCAACAAAAATACGCATCTATCCTACTCCTGAACAGGCTGCATTTCTCAACGCCCAGTTCGGTGCGGTACGTTTTGCGTACAACAAAGCTCTTCACATCAAAAAACACGCTTACCAGCGACACGGAGTGAATTTAAGTCCGCGTAAAGATTTAAAACCGTTGTTGTCTGTGGCGAAGAAGTCCCGCAGATATGCCTGGCTCAAAGAATTTGACTCAATGGCATTGCAACAGGCGGTAATCAATCTTGATGTGGCATTTTCCAACTTTTTTAATCCGAAGCTGAAAGCCCGGTTCCCGACGTTTAAACGCAAACACGGAAAACAATCGAGCTATCACTGTGTCGGGATTAAGGTGCAGGATAATGCCATCAAAATCCCCAAACTGGCCCCGATAGAAGCACGCCTTCATCGTGAACTTCATGGAAAGCTGAAAAGCATCACTGTCACCCGTTCTGCAACGGGGAAATACTACGCTTCCATTCTTTGTGACGATGGCGCTTCCGCACCAGAGAAACCCACGTACCTGAAGGAAGAAAAGATTACAGGTCTGGATATGGGACTGGAGCACTATGCCATCACTTCTGATGCTGTAAAAGTTCCGAATCCTCGCCATCTCATCAATGCAGGTCGTAATCTGCGACGCAAACAAAAAGCATTATCCCGTAAGCAAAAGGGAAGCGCGAATCGTAAAAAGGCCAGAATCCGTCTTGCGGCCTTACACGAACGGGTGGCGAATGCCCGTGCTGATTTTCAACACAAGCTCTCTCGTGCAATTGTTGACGAAAACCAAGCGGTAATTGTGGAGACGCTGAAAACAGCCAACATGATGAAAAACCACAATCTGGCAAGAGCGATAGGTGATGCAGGCTGGCACAGCTTCATCACAAAGCTGGAGTACAAGACAGCGACAAAAGGCGTTCACCTGGTAAAACTCGACCAGTGGTTTGCCAGTTCGAAAACGTGCCATTGTTGTGGTTACAAAATGCCGGAAATGCCACTTCATAAACGCATCTGGCGATGCCATGAGTGTGGAGCAGAGCACGACCGCGATATCAATGCAGCACTCAACATCCGGCAAAAAGGAATACTGGAACTAAAGGCGGCGGGACTCGTCGTCTCTGCCCATGGAGGCCAGCGTAAATCCGTCGCACAGACGGTTGCGGCCTGAGAAGTGGGAAGCCTCGCCCGACAGGGCGGGGAGCAGTCACGGGTGGTCTGGAGGTCATGCGGCGTGTCCTCTGCACTCGCCGGAATAAGGAAGTCGCCGGCGGCTCCGCTTTTACCCGGCCATGCGGGGCATGGCCTTGTGGGTTTTCAGCTATGTGGCCTCAGCATCGTGTGCGGGCTGTGCCGTGCCTCCATCGTAGCCGGGCTGGCAGGGATGCAAGGGTACGCTTCGCCGCTGCGGTCACCCGGTCCCTCCTTCCCGTCTGCCGTGATTTTCCGGTCGTTCACCCGCTCAGATTTCGCGGTCTCACCCTCCAACTCCCGCCAGCCGTGTGCGTCAGGCTGCGGCTTCCCTTGCGCCCTGTGCATCCCCGCCTTATCGCCCGGCTTTTATGGAGGCACGGCACCGCCCGGTGTCGCAGAACATGTGACTATGGAGGATTCGGGAATGTCTGTTGTTGCACCTGCTGTATACGTTGGAACCTGGCACAAATACAACTGTGGAAGCATCGCTGGCCGCTGGTTTGACCTGGCCACGTTTGATGATGAACGCGACTTTTTCGCCGCCTGCCGCTCTCTTCACCAGGATGAAGCCGATCCTGAACTGATGTTTCAGGATTATGAGGGATTCCCGGGGAATATGGCCTCAGAATGCCATATCAACTGGGCCTATGTTGAAGGCTTCCGCCAGGCGCGGGATGAAGGCTGCGAAGAGGCTTATCGTCTCTGGGTGGATGATACCGGTGAGACGGATTTTGACACCTTCCGCGATGCCTGGTGGGGCGAGGCTGACAGTGAGGAGGCTTTTGCGGTTGAGTTCGCCAGTGATACCGGCCTGCTGGCTGACGTGCCGGAGACGGTGGCGCTCTATTTTGACTATGAGGCGTATGCGCGGGATTTATTCCTGGACTCCTTCACCTTTATTGACGGTCATGTGTTCCGTCGGTGATTTACTCCCCCGCTCCGGCGGGGGTATGGCCTGCCAGGCCGCCGGAAAACCCTGGCAGGCTTACGCCTGCCTGAAATGCAGGAGGGCCGCGCCTGCGGCGCTGCCCTTCCTGCCCGTCATGGTGTGAGGCATTTTTCTGTTATGTCGTTTCTGTTGTTCTGATTTCCGGAGGCGGGGACACCTTCGGCTCCCGGCTGCCTGGCGGCATCCGGTCGTCAGGCCCGACTCCGACAGGCAGCTGCTGGCGCACCCGCCAGTCTCCGCCGAACCCGCTGGCGCGGTTTCGGGCTGCCGCTACGGTCCGATGTCTGAAAAACCAGGCTTGCAGCGACCGTTCCGGTCGCGCCGCCCCTGTCGCGCCGGAAACGGCGCTCCCTGCACACCTTACGGTGTGTAAGGCAACTGCGCCTGATGGCGCAGTCAACCCTTCCGCCGCCACCCCTGCGGCCTGTTTCCCGCTGTGGACTTTCCGGGGGCTGGAGTAACCACATCCCGTTTCAGCAGTCCAGGGGAAGATATACCGTCCACAAAATTTTTAGCCATAAACCCGGCAAAAAATTTTGCGTCCGCCCCCGGACAGCTGCCCCGTGACGTGGTGACGGACGCCCCATCGGAAAGGTCCACTGCGGGGAGAAACCCCGAAGAAGTGGACGGCAGAAGGGGCTTTCGCCCCTCCGGGGAGCAACCGGTCGGCCCGGCGACCTGATTCAGCAGAAGGAGATGTTTTCATGACAGTCAGCAGCACGATTTCCGTTTTTTGCCGCGACGGGGTGTTCCGTACCGTTTACTGCCACCTGCACGGGGAGCCGACCTGGAACGGTCGCATCCTGCATACTCACTATGCCACCGGTCAGCAGGCCGAAGCCCTGGTTGAACACGGTGATATCCGTTGCCTCGGTCCCCGTTGTGACAAACCCGCCGGGCATACGCTTCAGAACCCGGTGGACGGTGTGACGGCTTATTACGGACGTGACAGTGGTTTCCGGATGGACAGTGAGGCGCGTGAGTACCGTTCTTTCAGGGAGGCTATTGCCACTGAAAGCACTGAAGAGGTGCGCTTCCATTATGTGTTCATCGACGGCTACTGGAAGGTGATGTACCGCACGCCGGAAGGCTGGAAGATGAAAGCGCTCGCGCTGGCACTGCGTCGCTGTCCGAAATGAAAAAAAGGCAGGGCGATAAACCCTGCCTCTCTCCGCCGTTACTTCCCCGCCAGGAAGAGCGGCAGTCATCAACAACATAAGGAGTAATATTGTGAGACCATCAATTATCTTCGCAACCGCCGAGTATGTAAAGCGTCTGCGTGAAGAGTGCCTGCGGGAGAATAAACCCCTGCACCGCCATACCCGCTTCAGACGTCAGGAGCTGGCACAGGATGAGATTAACCCGGACGTCCTGGCGATGAGCGGCCATATCGCCAGACGCTGCAGTGAGCAGAAGCGGGTGCGTATCCCCGCTATGAAAGTCAGCGAATGGGGCCACCTGCTCCGCGCGCTTGAAATTGAGCGGGTCTGCCACTGATTAACCCTTGCCGTCTGCCTGTGCAGGCGGCAGGATACGTTCAGACATCTCACCAGGAGGAACCGTGAGTAAGAAGAAAAACACCACAACGCCCACGCCGCATGATGCCGCGTTCCGGTCGTTCCTGGCGAATCCCGACGTCGCCAGAGATTTTCTGGAACTGCATCTTCCTGCGGAGTACCGGCAGTTGTGCGACCTGTCCACGCTGAAGCTGGAACCCGCCACCTTTGTTGAGCCGGACCTGCATCAGTACGCCAGCGATATCCTCTGGAGCGTGAAAACCACCGGGGGTGAAGATGGTTATGTTTATACGCTCATCGAGCACCAGAGCACCGAAAATCTGTACATGCCTTTTCGCATGTTACGCTACAGTGTGGCGGCGATGCAGAGACATCTGGAGCAGCACAAAACGTTGCCACTGGTCATTCCGGTGCTGTTCTATCACGGTGAGCGCAGCCCGTACCCGTACAGCATGAACTGGCTGGACTGTTTTGAGAATCCGGCGCTTGCGGCTAAAATATACACAAAGCCGTTTCCGCTGGTTGATATCACTGTCGTTGATGACAATGAAATCATGAACCATCGCCGGATGGCCGCACTGACGCTGCTGATGAAGCATATCCGTCAGCGGGATATGCTGATGTGTCTGGACAACCTGGTCAGAGCACTGCAGGACATCCAGGATGAAGAGCAGATTACAGTTCTTTTCAACTATCTGCTTAATGGCAGCGAACATGTAACGGTTGAATTTTTGCAGACGCTGGCGCAGCGACTGCCGCAGCACGAGGACAGCATTATGACACTGGCAGAACGTCTTAAGCAGGAAGGTATCCAGCAAGGTATCCAGCAGGGTATCCAGCAGGGTATCCAGCAGGGAGTTCAGCAGGGGGCGCTTCAAAAAGCACGGGAAATCGCCCGGGAGCTCCGGAACGCGGGAATGCCGGCAGCACAAATCTGTCAGCTGACCGGACTTTCTGAAGCTGAACTGAAGAACATCACTCACTGATGAGAGCCAAAAGGCCCGGCAAAATGCCGGGCCTTTTGCCAGCAGGAGCAGAGAAAACAGTATGACGATTGCAGAACGTCTTATACAGAAAGGTTTTGAAAAAGGTGCTCTTGAAGTGGCGCGGGAAATAGCCTGCCGGCTTCGGGATATGGGCTGGACGCCGGAACGGATTCAGGAGGCCACGGGACTTTCCGGTGAAGAACTGAAAAAACTGTTTCCTGATGAGCAGTAGCCTGGCATTCTGCCAGGCTGTGAACCACGCTCACACATCCTCTGCCGTTTCCCCCAGTTCATTTTCCAGACGCCTGATGATATCTGCCTTGCGCATCCCCTGCATGTGAGGCAGCAGGTCACGGACTGAAAGTGCCTGGGTGGTCCTCCAGACGGTGACCGCATTTTCCCAGGCGTGCCATGTTCTCTGTGTCACGCCAAATTCTCTGGCCGCTTTTTCGCGTGACCATAGCATGCTTTTTCGCCAGATTCGCAGTTCCCAGCCGGTCATAAAACACCTTTGAAAAAGTGAAAAAACTTCACTTTATTTTATCATCACAATTGCCAAATCAGCGCGATAAATAAGCGTAAAAAAGTGAAGAAATTTCACTTTTTTTGTTTGTAAATGTCGTGCGATTTTCTCTGTTTTCACCTGTGCGGGAGTGGTGTGCCAGTGACCACCACATGCCATTGTTGTGCCGTCGTTTTTCTTCAGTCGCGCCGGATGCGGCGCTCCCTGCACACCTTACGGTGTGTAAGGCCACTGCGCCTGATGGCGCAGCTGTCTCTTGCCTGTCTGCCGCCGCACTGCGGCCTGTTCTCCGCAGACGGACTTTCCGGGGGTACATACACGACCACATCCCGTTTCAGTCGTCCAGGGGAGAGATGTTGTCAACGCCACGATGTTTGACCGTTATTTGCCATTTTCATGCCCGCTAAGATACTTTCGTTACTGATGCTGTCCGCTTTTCACCATTTCATCATCACTGATTGGCGTTGTGTTTTTGGTCAGCACTCCAGCTTTACGTTTCTCTTTTAACCGGTAACTCTCTCCTTTGATATTCAGCGTGGTTGAGTGATGTAGCAACCGATCCAGTATCGCTGTTGCCAGCACGTGATCTCCGAACATTTCTCCCCAGTCTGCGAACCCTTTGTTTGACGTCAGTATGATGCTCGCTTTTTCATATCGACGGTTCAGTAGCCGGAAGAACAGGCTGGCTTCCTCTCTGTTCATCGGCAGATAGCCTATTTCATCCAGGATCAACACCCGGGCATAACTCAGTTGCTGCAGCTGACGCTCCAGCCGGTTTTCCTGTTTCGCTTTCATCAGTGTCGCGATCAGTCTGTCCAGTGGCATAAACAGTACCCGATGTCCCGCATCCACCGCTTTCACGCCAAGAGCTATGGCCAGATGAGTTTTTCCGACACCAGGAGGTCCCAGCAGGATCACGTTTTCGCTGCGCTCCACGAACGCCAGACCAGCCAGTTCCCGGACAACCTTACGGTCGATGCCCGGCTGGAAGGTAAAGTCGAACTGCTCCAGCGTTTTGACCCACGGCAGACGAGCCTGCTTCAGCCTGGACTCCATACCGCGCTGATGCCTGCCGTTCCATTCCTGCTGTAGCGCCATGCACAGGAACTCCCGGTAGTTCAGCTCTTTTTTAGCTGCCTGTTCCAGCAGGCTTTCAACGTGATAACTCAGATGCTCCATTTTCAGGCGACTCAGCAGGACTTCCAGCTCATGCATCACAACAGCTCCTCATAGGCACTCAGTGGTCGATGTTCCACCTGACTGACCTGCTGCCAGAGCGGGGCGTGATGCTCCGGCACTGTCTGCCAGCCAGACGATGCCGAACAGAGGCGATGTGAGGCCACCAGTTTCTCATTACTGTAGATCCGCAACTCGTCATCCAGCGATATTCGTATCGATACCGGCTGACCACACAGCGCTTCGGGAACGCTGTAACGATTACCACCAACCTCGATATAGCTGTCCCAGGACACATGGCGGATATCGAAGTAACTGGTATCGAAGTCCGTATCCGGTAACGGCTGCAGATGTTCCTGCTCCAGCGCGAAGCGCTGTTCCGGCGTTTCTTTGAACTGGCGAAGTTCCCGTTTGTCAGCCACATCGGCTATCCATTGCTCCAGTTGTTGATTAACATGAGTGAAGCTGTCGAACCTGCGGTACCGGACGAAGAAGTTCTCCTTGAGGTATTTCACCATTCGCTCAACCTTACCTTTTGTTCTGGCCCTGCGTGGACGGCATGCCCGTGGCAGGAAGTTATAGTGGTCGGCCAGCAACAGGAATCCGGAGTTGAACACGACTTTCCCGTTGTTATTCTTCAGCACCGCAGCCTTCTGGTTATCAACCAGCACCGTTTTCACACAACCACCGAAGTAGCGGAAGGCGCGAACCAGTGATTCGTAGGTATGCTCAGCATCCTGTTTTGGTGCTGCGAAGACATGGAAGCGGCGGGAGAACCCCAGCGTATTAACCGCAAAGTTAACTTTGCACCGTTGCCCGGCAACCTCCACCTCAACTTCGCCCCAGTCGTGCTGGAGCTGGTATCCAGGCTGAGTTTCGAAGCGAACTGTTCTTTTTGACGGACGCATTTTACGTTTGGGCTGGATGTAGTAACGCAGCATGGAACGTCCGCCCGTATAACCCATTGCCTTAATCTCCGCGAAGATAACCTCACTATTCCAGACATTCTCTGCCAGGCGCATGTCGATGTAATCCATAAACGGTTTCAGCTTAACCATTTTGTGGCGGGTCTTTCTGGCTGGCGGTTCAGGGTATTTGAGGTAGCGTCTGACCGTCCGTTCAGAGCAACCAATCTGAGTCGCAATATCGACAATGTACGCGCC
Source organism: Klebsiella michiganensis (assembly GCF_015139575.1). Lineage (GTDB taxonomy): Bacteria > Pseudomonadota > Gammaproteobacteria > Enterobacterales > Enterobacteriaceae > Klebsiella > Klebsiella michiganensis. The sequence goes on from NZ_AP022548.1 coordinate 95,332, forward strand.
CTGCTGGCGCATTTGCTTTATCATGTAAAAGTCCTCTCTGCTCAGCATGTTGATGTCCTTTCTGGTGTGAGAACCTTAAGGAAACAACATGTTGGGTGGAGCGGACAATCCAAATGGTGAATTACCGTCTTATATCACTGGCGCTGACAATGTACCAGCCACAAAACTTTTTGCCGCTGGCGTCAAAAACTTTTGCGTCTGCCCCCGGACAACTGCCCCGTGACGTGGTGAGCGTCCCCCGTCGGAAAGGTCCACTGCGGGGAAATACCCTAAGACCCGGACGGCAGAAGGAGCTTCGCTCCTCCGGGAAATGACCTGGCTGACCCGGCAGTCGTGACGATGAGGAGACAATGTGATGAATCAGACTTTACCCACTGCTGACCTGAATACTGCCGGCACGACAGATGTTATTCCGTCTGTGGCTATCGACCGCATCATCGCGCAGCGTAACGAAGGTATTGCACTATTCATGCAGGCGATGGAATGCCTGGCGACAGCGCGCAGGATTCTGCTCGATGCGTCAGGTGATATTTTTCTTTACGGGTTTGAAGACTGCGTGACTGATTCCGTTCGTCGCATGGATAAGCCGGAAGAAGCGAAAAGGAATATCACCCGTCTTGCCGACCGGAAAATCTGGGACCGCCTGATGACAGATACGGGCATGTACACCTTCATGAGTTCATGCCAGCGTGATGAGTGGAACAGCCAGCTGATGAGCGACACCTGTCCTGAAATCACCCTGGACAATGTACTGGCAACATTCCGCCATCTTAATACCAGCAAGATGCAGACGTTTGAACAGGGACTGATTGATGTCTACCGGAAATTGTCATGGGATTACAGAACCAATAATCCCTGCCGTCTGGGCAAGAGAATCATTATTGAAAACATGCTGTACCGCTGGAGTAACGGGCGTGTGACGCTGGACTGCAGCGGACGGGAGGCACTGGATGACCTGGTACGTCCTTTTTATCTGCTGGAGGGGCGCAACGTTCCTGACTTCCGGAGCAGCATCGGGGCGCAGTATGGTGAATTTCTCGGGAACGGCGACAACGTCGGTAAGCTGTTAGAAGGGGAATATTTTACGGTGCGTGGCTACCAGAAAGGGACCGTACACATTGTCTTTAAGCGTCCTGACCTTGTTGAAAAACTGAATGATATTATTGCACGGCATTATCCTGGTGCATTGCCGCCACGAGTCTGATTAAACAGAAAAGCCCTGGTATTTATGCCGGGGCTTTTTTTTCTGTAATCATCATAATCTCAGAACACGATGTGACATTGTCACATCAATTGTTGTTCATATCGATGCCATCTTTCCTGCCTGAATCTGTCTTTTTAGGTGCTGTTTTAGAGGAAGAACGGCGGGATGGTTTTTTCGATTCTGCTTCCCGAATAATGTCACGAAGTGCCTTCTCTCCTACTTCATACCCTGCATTTTTAAGCGTGTCACGAACATCTGCCAGTGTATAACCCTTTGTCCTTACCAGGACAATGATGTCATCACGAATGGCATCAAGAAAATCACGCAATGTTTTCCGTTGAGCGGTGAGGTCCGGCAATTCCGATAAGGCAGCTTTTGCCAGCTGGATGTCATCATCTGAGTAAAATTTTTTAGAAGCCATTGGCACTTTCTCTCCGTTTCATGTTGAAGTCTGATTTTATCATCAAAAACTGCCTCCTGGCAGGGCTGCGCCCTGCTTCTGCCGTCTGCATAAGACTATGATGCACAAAAATAACAGGCTATAATGGCCTGAAAAACGGGACAGGATGTGCAATTGTAATACCGTCACACGCGACGCTATTACAATTGCCATCTGGTCAGGGCTTCGCCCCGACACCCCGTAAGGAGCCTGAAGTGAGTGATAGTGCGGTAAGAAAGAAAAGTGAGGTACGGCAAAAGACAGTTGTCAGGACACTCAGATTCTCTCCTGTTGAGGATGAAACCATCAGGAAAAAAGCTGAAGATTCCGGACTTACTGTATCTGCTTACATCCGAAATGCAGCACTGAATAAGCGAATTAACTCCCGTACAGATGATGCTTTTCTGAAGGAGTTAATGAGACTGGGAAGGATGCAGAAGCATCTGTTTGTTCAGGGAAAAAGAACCGGTGACAAGGAATACGCAGAAGTGCTTGTTGCCATAACCGAACTTACAAATACATTGCGTAAACAGTTAATGGAAGGTTGAGGATTCTCCGGTGAATGCAGTCATTCCGAAAAAGAGAAGGGACGGCAAGTCTTCGTTCGAAGACCTGGTATCCTACGTCTCGGTCCGGGATGACATGACCGATGAGGAACTGAATTTATCTTCTTCTTCGCAGGCTGAACAACCGCACCGGAGCCGTTTCAGTCGCCTTGTTGATTATGCGACACGTCTTCGAAATGAGTCATTCGTGGCGCTGGTTGATGTCATGAAGGACGGCTGCGAATGGGTCAACTTTTATGGTGTCACCTGCTTTCATAACTGTACTTCTCTTGAAACTGCCGCTGCAGATATGGAGTACATTGCCCGGCAGGCACACTATGCAAAAGATGACACTGATCCTGTTTTTCACTACATCCTTTCCTGGCAGTCACATGAAAGCCCGCGTCCGGAACAGATTTATGACAGTGTACGTCATACGCTGAAATCACTCGGCCTTGCCGACCATCAGTATGTCTCTGCCGTGCATACTGATACAGATAATCTGCACGTCCATGTGGCTGTTAACCGGGTACACCCTGAAACGGGTTATCTGAACCGGTTATCATGGAGTCAGGAAAAACTCAGTCGTGCCTGCCGTGAGCTTGAACTGAAGCATGGTTTTGCTCCGGATAACGGTTGCTGGGTCCATGCGCCGGGAAATCGTATCGTTCGCAAAACTGCCGTTGAACGTGATCGCCAGAACGCTTGGACACGCGGAAAAAAACAAACTTTTCGCGAGTATGTCGCGCAGACAGCGGTCGCTGGTTTACGCAGTGAACCTGTAAATGACTGGTTATCCCTGCATCGTCGTCTTGCGGAAGATGGTCTGTACCTGTCTCAGATGGACGGAAAATTTCTGGTGATGGATGGCTGGGATCGCAACAGGGAAGGTGTACAGCTTGACTCGTTTGGTCCCTCCTGGTGTGCAGAAAAACTCATGAAAAAAATGGGTGACTACACGCCAGTACCAAAAGACATTTTCAGCCAGGTGGAAGCACCAGGACGCTATAATCCGGACTTCATTGCAGCTGATGTTCGCCCGGAAAAAATCGCTGAAACAGAAAGTCTGCAGCAGTATGCCTGTCGTCATCTTGGAGAACGTCTGCCGGAAATGGCACGGGAAGGACGGCTGGAAAACTGCCAGGCTATTCACCGCACACTGGCTGAAGCGGGATTATGGATGCGTGTTCAGCATGGTCACCTGGTTATCTGTGACGGTTATGATCATAACCAGACTCCCGTTCGTGCTGACAGCGTATGGTCACTGCTGACGCTCGACAATGTGAATCAACTCGATGGTGGCTGGCAGCCTGTACCAACAGATATTTTCCGCCAGGTTACGCCAACAGAACGCTTCCGTGGTCGTCGTATGGAGAGCTGTCCTGCGACCGATAAAGAATGGCACCGTATGCGTACAGGCACGGGGCCGCAGGGGGCTATCAAACGCGAACTGTTTTCTGACAAAGAAAGTCTGTGGGGATACAGCATCAGCCATTGTAGCCCTCAGATTGAAGAAATGATCACACAGGGTGAGTTTACCTGGCAGCGTTGTCATGAGCTGTTTGCACAACAGGGACTGATGCTACAGAAACAACATCACGGGCTTGTTGTCGTTGATGCCTTTAATCATGAGCAAACGCCGGTGAAGGCCAGCAGCATTCATCCTGATCTGACACTGGGGCGTGCAGAGCCACAGGCCGGACCTTTTGTGAGTGCCCCAGCAGATTTGTTTGACAGGGTGCAACCTGAAAGTCGCTATAACCCGGAGCTGGCTGTCAGTGACAGGTACGGGGTCAGCAGTAAACGTGACCCAATGCTGCGCCGGCAGCGACGTGAAGCCAGAGCTGAGGCCCGTGCTGACCTGCGTGCCCGCTATCTGGCATGGCGTGAACAATGGCGTAAACCAGATCTGCGTTATGGGGAACGTTGTCGGGAAATTCATCAGGCATGCCGTCTGCGGAAGTCACACATTCGTGCGCAGTACGATGATCCGGCATTACGTAAGCTGCATTATCACATTGCAGAAGTTCAGCGAATGCAGGCATTGATCAGGCTGAAAGAAGACATCAGGGATGAGCGACAGAAACTTATTGCTGATGGGAAATGGTATCCACCCTCTTACCGTCAGTGGGTCGAAATTCAGGCTGCTCAGGGAGACAGGGCTGCTGTATCGCAGCTGAGAGGCTGGGATTATCGCGATCGCCGTAAAGACAGGTCACGCACAACGACGACAGACCGCTGTGTCGTGCTTTGTGAACCGGGCGGAACGCCGGTATACGGTAATACCGGTGATCTCGAGGCCCGTCTGCAGAAGAACGGGAGTGTTCGTTTCCGTGACCGTCGGACGGGAGAGTTTGTCTGTACGGATTATGGTGACAGGGTTGTTTTCCGTAATCACCATGACCGCAATGCGCTGGCAGATAAACTGGATTTGATTGCACCGGTATTATTCGGGCGTGATCCACGCATGGGTTTTGAACCAGAAGGAAACGACAAACAATTTAACCAGGTCTTTGCTGAAATGGTTGCCTGGCATAATGTGACAGGCCGTACCGGTCACGAAGACTACAGGATTACGCGACCGGACGTGGATCATCACCGTGAAGGAAGTGAACGCTACTACCGCGATTATATCGCGGCGAACAGCAACGATGACGCATCACTGCCTCCGCCGGAGCAGGATAAACGCTGGGAACCGCCTTCTCCAGGTTAAAAAAAAGGCCGCGCCAGAATCCGGCGCGGCCACTGTTCAGTACATTCCGTCCCAGTCCGGACGGTTGGTTTTTTTATGATGAAACCCGTTTACAGGACGCCCTGTCGGGTGGTTATTGTCCTGTGGAAGCGTTAACAGGTTTATACCTGCTCTTTCTGCTCTCACTGATATCTGATTTTCCTCTTTTGTTTCAGGTAGTTCTGGTCTGTTCAGCGTGATATAGCGAATTCGTCGCTCTTCCCGTGTGGTCGTTTTAAGCGTATTCACCGCTGTTTCCCACAAGGCACTTTCACGTGCGTTGATATCTGTGTCGTACTCTTCCAGCATTGCCATAGCCGCCTGACGTCCTGCAATGCGTTGCTGGAATGTATCCACGATCGTGTGCGGCTCTGTGCGAATTTTTCGTCTTTTTCTGGAGGGTTTTGCAGTCAGGACGCCAATGATGGCACTGACATTTTCCGGTGACGGTATTCGACGTTGAGTAGTACGGGGAACAAGACGGCGGAGACGGTCCAGGCGTGGCGCATCCACGCTGATATACCTGTTTATAACAACGGGATCGCTGCTGCAGCTTTTCTCATCGTCAGGGATGAAGAATGATGCTGATGGTACGGTTTCTCCCCGGAAAATAGAAAAGAACTCGCCAGGATGAAGTTCAATCAACTCCTGAACATTTATCTTGCTTTCCATCAGGATGCTGATTTGTGGGCTGTCAATCCATGATTCACCAAATATGCCGTCCTGACGCTGCAGGTTGTTCATCCTCGCCCTGGCTTCTTCACCGGCGGCGCTTTTCAGCGTTCTGGCCGTACTACCCTCGCTGACAATCCTGCCGGCAAATTTTGTCCCCGTGTTCTGCATCAGTGTTGCAGTATTCGTGGCTGTTGTCTGTCCTTCTATACGTTCCTGGTCCTGTGCCATCAAAATCAGAGCAAAATCCAGTGAACGCACCTGAGTGGCTTCCACAGCAATACGGTCCGTATAGTATGCCCCCACTTCATCAAGGAAACACAGATAAGGGAAACGCCCCTTATATTTTTTGACTTCCAGTGCATCGGAATCAGTTCCTTCGAGGCGGTAGCCCAAATCACGGGCGAGAATCATACTTTTCTGGGTGATAAACATTCGTCCAAGAGCAGACGTTGTATGCGCTGATGTATCCAGAGCGGGGATCATTACCATCAGAATCCTGTCGCTGTGAATGCTGTCACGGATATCGATATCACCGGAATCTTCAGCAAAAATATCCCCGAATGCTTCCGTGAATGTGCTGAAAGTTTCAGAAAACTGCCCGGAGAGATAAGCATGTTGTTTTCTGGGTTCTTCCGTCCAGGCTGATGGTGTCCTGACCAGCGACAGGTCGAAACCGGGAACGTCCTGAAGGTAGTTACGTAACGGTGCGATAGCTTCTTCCGGCCACTGATCATCGAGGCCACGACAGTAAAGTTTGGCCATCCCTTCGAGAGTCATATGTTCACGGAGCATCTGCAGCGACATTGTTTTGCCTTCGCGCACACACCAGAATTTAGTACCAAATACCAGTGCCTTATTCATGGCAATGGCCCGGGACTGCCACTCGCCCCCCTGGACGTTCTGGGGCAGCATTGACTGCATTGTCTCCGCTGTGAATGCCTCAGTGCTGTAACAGAAGGGATTCCAGGTATTTGACTGAGGACGCGTTTTTTCACCACTCAGAATGATTTCACTGCGGGATTTTCCTCCGTTCATGAAGTTAATGACTTCCACATCGTCTTCACGTCCAAAGCGTCTGGCCAGATACCAGATCGTTCTTGCCGTATCATTCTGTGCCTTGCCATCGACAAGGGTGAATCCTCTTGCCCAGCAAAGTGGGTTAATCGCCCAGGCAAAGATGGTTTCCGTTTTACCGCCACCGGTGGTGGCGAAAAACATTATATGGCGGGTCAGATCGTCCATACTCAGCCATAACTCCCTGCCAATATCCCTGACGCGTTGATAACCAACATAGAATATGCCGCTGGCCGGTGATTCCAGAATGACCTCATACTGGAACAGGGTTGGCCAGAAGCTGAAAAGACTTCTTTTAATCATTCTGTCCTGTGACGGGTCAGCACATTTCAGCGTCATGGGCATACGAAGAGGGCAGCGCCATCGCTGCAGACTAAATACCAGCATTGTTATCAGTGTGAACAACAGACATGCCGGTAATGCAAGTGGCCAGATAAAACTGGCCACAAGACTTGCCACCAGGCAAAAGCCATAGATATTGAGACTCTGGAGTGCATTCCAGACAGGATTTCCCCAGGCTGTACGGTGTAAAAGCTCGGGGTTAACGCGATGTTCACTCATGGCCAGACTCGCTGTCGGTGGTTTTCAGGAATAAATTAAGCGTGCCAGTTTCCTGCAGAATTCCTGTAGGCAGATGCCAGCCGGTGTCGGACAGCACCCATGGGGTACCGGCAAATCCGAACTTACGGAAGGCGACATTGTTAACATCAATCGCAGCTCTGGCTGCTTTCAGGCATGTTTCATCTGCAGGCGTTGTTTCTTCTGATGGCGTCATCATTCCGTTATCTGCGGAATACAGTCGGTGCCAGCCGGCAGCACGTTTCTGAGCATCTTTTTCACACAGCAGTGGTGCCACACGGTCGGTGGATTCCTCTCCACCAATAACTGAAACCGGGTAGATAACGACATTGAAGTCGCTGGCCAGGCGTTTTAAGGCCGGCTCCAGAAGTCTGCAGTTAGGACAGGCAGGATCGAGAAATGCGAACAGGGTTCGTTCATGACCGGATGACAGGTTGATGGTAAACATGCCCCGATCGGCGTTCCGCTTCAGAACAGTAGCCAGATTATGTCGCGCAGCTGCGGCTTCCGGATTTTTGCTTGTGATTGTTTTCTCCGGGACCTGGACGTCTTTTTTCGGGGGAACCGGGAGTTGAATGCCTTCATTTAATGGCACAGTGTGATTCAGGTGAGGGGGTAGCAGTCGTGGCTCACCTGCTGTCTGTACTGCTTCAGGCGTTGTATCATCCCAGAATACACGATCAACATAGCGGAACAGAGAGAAGCCAATCGTTGCCATTACGAACAGCACAACGCTGGCGATTATGCCACGGAACAAAGGTGTTCTGCTGAAGCGGCGTTCCATCAGATATTCAAGGCGCAGGCAGGAATCAATAGCTGTAAGTATCTGGTCAGCGTTATGCTCCTGTTTATCAATCAGGACGGTTTCTCTGTTACGGGTGCCCATGGCGTCAAAGGCTATATGAATCAGTTGATTATTTCGTGTTACCAGCCCTGACAGGGCATCCCGTGGAAGGACGGCAATAATTTCTGTCCTGCCATCCGGCCAGATTGCCTGCACGGAAATATGTTTTGCAATGCGTGTTGCAAAGTACTCGATTGTCATTTTCAGTTCTCCGGATAATCAGAATTCGTTGTCTGTAGCAGGTGTGCGGGGCAGGATGTCGTCGGTGAGGGACCAGTTGGTCAGGATGCGGCGTTTCCGGTCGCGATCTGGTTGTGGTTCATCCCAGATAAGACCGAGACTGAGCATATCCCGCCGTAAGCCTTCCACCGCTTCATCAACACAGGGTTCAGGGCAGGGAAGACCAAAACGCATGGCTTCGGCCTCTGCACGTGCAACGGCCACCACGCCAGCGCCTTCAATAAATCCTTTCGTGGTATTGGCGCGGTGTAATGCATAAAACAGCGTCCTGTCCACGCCTTTCAGCCAAATCCAGTTGGGTGGCGTAAGCCGCAGGTCATGTGCATACAGCCAGACCAGCCCACTGCGGACGTAGCGATGTTGTTTCAGCCATTGCTGTGCTCCGTTGCTTTTAATCACTCTCTGGAAAGCTGATTTGGCCAGTGAATAAACAGGGGTACAGAATTTCCCGCTGTCCCGTTTGCTTTTAATTCTGCATGAGAGGTTCAGTGTATCCATGAGCTTTAATGCTGCCTTACGATCATCCAGGAAATACTGAAGGCCAAATATGGCAAAGAGCGCTTTTTCATGTGGTGCCATGTCTTTCCAGGACGTTAAAGGTTTACCCAACTGGGCCATGAAACATCGTCTTGCAGCTGCAACATCGAGCTGCATATTGGTGATGAGAGTATGCTGTTCGACAAATGCTTCCGGGGTGAGAGCAACCCGCCGTTCAGGTCGTTTACCACCATGAAAGAGTTTTTCCGGATCACCATCTGCCAGTACAGGGGCGATAGCAGGGGATAACGAAGCAAAGATGTGTGGCAGTCGGGTAATATCTACTGGTCTGCGGGTGAAACGGCTTTGTCCCGGATGTTGATACCACTCCCACAAACACCAGAGTGTCACAGGTAAGAGGTACATCCACAGAATACCTATGGTCTGTTCCATGACGTTAACCCACTGGCTATAGCTTATGTTGGCGGCGTTGTTACCGGTCATGGCAAGCAGGTTGTATCGTGGTGCTGCATAGTTATGAAATGGTCCCCAGTCGACCAGTCCCCATAAGGTATGAAGAATCAGGCAGCTGGCGTAAACCACTTCCGGCAAGAATAACCATATGACGAATAGCAGCAGGATAAGAAGGACACCAACAGCGCCCCATATCTGCATAGGATCTTCTGCGACAGGCTGTCGATTGTAAGACATGACAAAGTCTCCATTTCTGGAATTTAAATCGAACGGAAAGGTTAAAAATTTATTTTCAGGTGATAAGAGCTAACCAGAGGAGTTAGCTGTGCGATAAAAGGATTGTTGCAGATACGAAAGTCGTTAGAATAGCTGCGGGCGCTTGAGGCTGTATGCCGAAAGCGTTTTGTGGACGGTATACAGCAGAAAGCCCCTGGAGATTTTTTTATCAATCAACCAAGGGCTCTACTGTAATGCTTCGACAACATTATAGTAGCCCGATAACCGCCGTAAGGCAATGGAGGGGCTATGATGCCACAGCGAACGTTTTTAATGATGTTAATCGTCATCTGTGTGACGATTCTGTGTTTTGTCTGGATGGTGAGGGATTCGCTTTGCGTACTCCGGCTCCAGCAGGGAAACACAGTGCTTGTGGCAACGTTAGCCTACGAAGTTAAACGTTAACGGGCAACACGGCGGCAGGTTTTCTGCCGCCGCTTTGTTGCGAAGGCTGACCTCATTGCGCCCTTTCTTCTTCAATGAAGCGTATCCGGTATTGTTTCATTTCCCCTGAAGCCGATTAGCTCCAGCCGAATGCCTTTGCCATCGGGGGCCACGTTCTGCATTTCGCAGATACCACGTCGGGTCATGAGTGTGAAGGCTGTCATTGCCAGCATGGCTAACGCGTTTTCCTCGCTTCCGCTGCGTTTCTCGAGAGCATCGGCAATTTCTTCTATGCTCCCCACCTGAAAGCAAGAGTCGAATTCTTTACTCCACTTTTCTGACATCGGATTTTCTCTCTGTATTTATGGGTAGTTATCGAACTGAATGTGCCAGTTTTTTCAGAAGACGGCAAAGTTGAGATGGCTGGTTCAGGTTCAGAGCATGAGTTTCCCCGGTGTGACGGGCATGGCGGGGCGGATTTTGCAGATACAAAAGACGTAAAAAAACCGACTGGTGAGGCCGGCTTTTTTACTGTTACGCTACAAAGTTGATGACTCTGACCAGAAAAGAGCTGTCTATAACTGACGCTAAAAATGATAATTTGTTCTACCTGATTAATGCAACATGCCATAAGTTTACGGGAAAGGCTGACCACCTGATATTGTTGCAAAATACGAAAGTCGTCAAAATCGCGGTGGGGAGCTTGAGGCTGTAAGCTGAAAGCGTTTGTGAAAGCCCCGGGAGATTGTTCTATCAATCAACCAAGGGCTCTACTGTAATGCCTAGACAACATTATAGTAGCCCGCTGACGTCCTCCACGCCAGAGGGAGCTTGCTACGTACAGCTTGTCGTTACTCAGAAGTAATAAATGTAAAAAAACCGACTGATGAGGTCGGTTTTCTTACTGTTCCGTTACAGAGTTGGTGGCCCTGACTGGAGGAAATCTCTTTTCAGCTAACGTTCTTATAATAGTGTTCTGTTCATTTGATAACAACCACCCTTGTAATCCGCAGGTTAGCACTGTCTGGCGACACTTCTGTCGTGATGACGGTAACCAGAACATGAGTCTTCCCGGTATAACAGGCATGGTGGGGCGGATTTGCAGAAACAACAGATGTAAAAAAACCGACTGGTGAGGTCGGCTTTTTTACTGTTCCGCTACAGAG